>DASSOA010000138.1:0-17336 GCA_035701115.1 Gammaproteobacteria bacterium | reverse complement strand
ACTTCCACCGAGGGACTGGGCAACGTTGACTTCGGCGCCCTCTGGAATGATCACCGGAGTGCCGGAGGGGATCATGGCAGCCGAGCAGGCGCGTTTTAGTGTGACTGTTTCGCGATCGTACATGGTGCTTTATTCGGTTGACGTAACCGGGCTGTTAGTGGCTTCGAGGGCATTTTTCAGTGTATGCCAGCACAGACTCGCGCATTTGACACGGGACGGATATTCCCGAACGCCGGACAGCGCGGCGAGCTTGCCTAGCGAGGCCAGATCAATTTCGACGTCCTCACGGGTGAGCAGGTCGTGCATGCGGTCGAACAGTTGGAGGGCTTCGCCGGTGGTTTTGCCTTTCAGCTGCTGGCTCATGAGTGATGCGGACGCAACGGAAATCGCGCAACCGGACCCTTCAAAACTCAGGTCACTGATGCGATCGCCGTCCAGTTTCACGTATACCGTAAGTTTGTCGCCGCACAGCGGATTGAATCCTTCCTGTATCCGTGTGGCATCCGGAATCCTGCGGAAATTGCGCGGACTGCGGTTGTGATCCACGATCACGTCTTTGTAGAGTTCCTTCAGATCCATCAGCCCAGCACCTCGCGGACTTTACCCAGGGCATGCACCAACGCGTCAATGTCTTCGCGCGTGTTGTAGAAAGCCAACGACGCGCGCGCAGTTGCCGGAATCCCGAATCGCTCCATGACGGGCATGGCGCAATGATGTCCGGTGCGGATCGCGACACCTTCCTGATCCACAATGGTGCCGATATCGTGTGGATGAATCCCTTGAAGGGTGAAAGAAAGGACGCCGGCCCTGGCTTCCGCAGTACCAACGAGTCGCAGCCCGGGGACTTCCAGCAGCCTTTCGACGCCGTATCGCATCAGGCGCTGTTCGTAGTGCTCGATCGCCGTCATCCCGATCTGGCGCAGATATCCGATTGCGGCGCCGAGCCCGATGGCACCTGCAATGTCGGGCGTGCCGGCCTCGAATTTCCATGGCAAGTCGTTCCAGGTGCTACCGGTGAAGCGCACGGTGCGAATCATGTCGCCTCCGCCTTGCCAGGGCGGCATGTCGTTCAGCAATGCTTCTTTGGCGTACAGCACGCCGATGCCGGTGGGGCCGAACATCTTGTGTCCGGAAAACGCATAGAAATCGCAATCGAGCGCCTGTACATCCACAGGCATGTGCGGAACTGCCTGTGCGCCATCCAGCAGCACGGGCACACCACGCGCGTGTGCCTGCTTGATCATTTCCCCTACAGGGTTGATGGTGCCAAGCGCGTTGGAGACGTGCGCGAGGGCGACGAGCCGCGTGCGAGGCCCCAGAAGGTTCTCATAGGCGCCGGGTTCGAGTGTGCCACTGTCGGTAATCGGGATCGCTTTCAGCACGGCGCCTGTCTGTTCACACAATAACTGCCAGGGCACGATGTTTGAATGATGTTCCATGACGGAGACAATGATCTCGTCACCCGGCTGAAACCGGCTGCGTCCGTAACTCTGCGCCACCAGGTTGATCGCTTCGGTGGTGCCGCGTGTGAAGATGATTTCCCTTGACGAGGACGAATGGATGAAATCGCTGACGGCCGCTCGGGCAGCTTCATACTGTTCCGTGGCGCGCTCGCTCAGGCGGTGCACGCCGCGGTGTACATTGGAGTTCGTCTCGCGGTAATACGCCGAGATGGCGTCGATAACGGCCAGAGGCTTTTGCGAAGTTGCGGCGTTGTCGAGATAGACCAGCGGTTTGCCTCGAACCTGCTGTTGCAGTATTGGAAAATCCCTGCGCCAGCGCGGCGCGTCAAATTCGCCCATGGCGGCCGGAATGATCGCGGTGTCAGGTTTGGCGCTCATACGGCCTCCATGGCGACAGCCCCCGGGAGAGCCAACCTGATTTGCGCGCGTGCAAAATCGCGCAGGACCGGTGAGACAATTCGATCAAGTACGGAAAGGGCAAAGGCCCCGGTCAGCAGACTGCGTGCTTCATCCTCACCGAGCCCCCGCGAGCGCAGGTAAAACAGCGCCTGTTCATCGAGTTGACCGACAGTCGCGCCATGGCTGCATTTCACATCGTCGGCATAGATCTCAAGTTCAGGTTTGGTATCGATCTCGGCATTGCGCGACAGCAGCAGGTTGTTGTTGACCTGAGCCGCGTCGGCGTGCACGGCGTGTTCGGCGACCACAACCTTGCCGTTGAAAACAGCATGCCCGTTTCCTGCCACGATGCCGCGGTAAAGTTCGTCGCTGCGCGTATCCGGTGCGGCGTGATCAATCCGTGTGTGATTGTCCACGTGCTGATGGTTATCCACGATATACAGGCCGTTGAACTGCGTTTCCGCGTCGGGCGCCTCAAGCCGGGAATGCAGATCGGTTCTCACCCAGCGCCCGCCGATATTCAGCGTATGAGATGCATACCGGCTGTTGGCCTGCTGATGTGCCATTACGCGGCTCACATGAAATTCCTGCGCAGCTTCGCGCTGTACACGAAGGTGCTCCAGTTGTGCAGCTTGCGCCAATTCGATTTGCGTGTAGCTGTTTGCGAAATTGTCTGCGCCGTCGAGACCCTGCCACGTTTCGACCAGCGTGGCAGCACTGTGCTTGCCCATCCTTAGGACAATGCGCGGATGGCTCGCGCAGGGTTTCGATTGCTTGCTGGAGACAAACAGAAGCTGCAGCGGCGCGGTCAGTGTCGTGCCGGCATCGAGTTCGATCGTAACGCCATGCTGCAGAAATGCCGTATTCAGCAGGGTAAATGGATCGTGTTCCCAGTTGTCCGATGTCACCAGTGACTGTTCGAGCTGGCTGGCCTGATGCTGCAGTGCGTCGTCCAGAACAGTAATGCGAAGGCCCGTAACCGTGCTTTGGCGGCTGAGCGATGCACTATAGCAACCATTTACGAAAACCAGCGTGCAGGCGGTGCTGGCTCGCAACAGCGCACCTTCGATGTCTTTTGTTCCGACCGCAGTTGAGCTTTCCGCGTTAAAGGAAAAGGCACGCTTTTCCAGCGGTCGGGTCGGGGTGTATTTCCAGTTTTCGGCACGCGGTGACGGAAACCCCTGTTCGGCGAAGCGCGCAAACGCCGCGTGTCGCAGGATTGCGAGCCAATCGGGCGTGCACGCCGCCAGGGCAGCCTGCATGGATTCGAAATTTTCGGCGTAGGGCCGCACGGCTTCAGCGACCGAGGTCATGCTGCGGCCTCGGCAAGCACCCAATCGTAGCCGCGCTTTTCCAGCTCCAGCGCCAGATGCCGGTCACCGGATTTGATGATTCTGCCGCCGGCAAGGACGTGCACGAAATCCGGCTCCACATAGTCGAGCAGCCGCTGGTAATGGGTCACCATGATCATGGCGCGTTCCGGGTTGCGCAGCTGATTGATGCCTTTTGCAACAATTTTCAGCGCGTCGATATCCAGACCAGAGTCGGTCTCGTCCAGCAAAGCGAGTCTGGGCTCCAGAACCAGCATTTGCAGGATCTCATTGCGTTTCTTCTCTCCGCCGGAAAATCCTTCATTGACTGCGCGGCTGAGAAAGCTCTGATCAATTTCCATGAATTTCATTCGTTCCTTGACCATGCCGAGGAAGTCCACGGCGTCGAGTTCTTCCTCGCCGCGATACTTGCGGACAGCGTTATATGCCGCCTTCAGCAGGTACACGTTGTTGACGCCGGGTATTTCCACCGGATACTGAAAGGCGAGGAAAACACCTTCGCGGGCGCGCGTTTCAGGGTCCATCGCCAGCAGATCCTTGCCATCGTACGTCACGCGTCCGGCGGTGACTTCATAACCGGCTCGGCCGGCGAGAATATGCGCGAGCGTGCTCTTGCCGGAACCGTTGGGGCCCATTACCGCATGAACTTCACCGGCATTCACCGTGAGGTTCAATCCTTTGAGGATCTCGCGGCCTTCGACTTTCGCGTGCAGATTTTCTATTACCAGCATTTCCAGACCTTTCTGCTCAAACCATCCCTGGTGCGTTTACCAGCCCGGCCATCCGTGGCCGGGCGTTCGCGAGCGCGAAGCGGTGCTTCGCTTGTTTCTCGCTCACCCCATTACCACATGAGCTTCACCGGCATTCACAGTGAGGTCCAATCCTTTGAGGATCTCGCGACTTTGACTTTCGCGTGCAGGGTTTCTATTTTCAGCATTGTGTTGTCCCGTTTGCGATTAACCGACTGCGCCTTCCAGCGTAACCGCGAGCAGACGCTGCGCCTCGACGGCGAATTCCATCGGCAGCTCCTTGAAGACGTCTTTGCAAAAACCGCTCACAATCATGTTGACGGCATCTTCTGTGGAAACACCCCGGCTCCGGCAGTAGAACAGCTGATCGTCGCTGATCTTCGAAGTGGTTGCTTCGTGCTCGATTTTTGCGGTTGGGTTCTTCACTTCCATGTATGGAAACGTGTGGGCGCCACAACGATCGCTCATGAGAAGAGAATCGCATTGCGTGTAGTTGCGCGCGTTCTCCGCGGCCGCGACGACTTTTACCAGACCACGATAGCTGTTCTGCCCGCGACCCGCGGATATTCCCTTGGACACGATCGTGCTGCGGGTATTTTTTCCAATGTGTACCATCTTGGTGCCGGTGTCGGCCTGCTGGCAGTGATTGGCCACGGCGACCGAGTAGAATTCGCCCACGGAATTGTCGCCCTTCAGCAGGACACTGGGGTATTTCCAGGTGATCGCCGACCCGGTTTCAACCTGGGTCCAGGAAATTCTCGAGTTGTCGCCCCGGCAGTCCCCGCGTTTGGTCACGAAGTTGTAGATGCCGCCTACGCCGTTTTCATCGCCCGGGTACCAGTTCTGTACGGTCGAGTATTTGATTTTCGCGTTTTCCAGCGCGACCAGTTCTACCACGGCCGCATGCAACTGGTTTTCATCGCGCATCGGCGCCGTGCAGCCTTCCAGATAACTGACTTCGGCGCCTTCTTCGGCAATAATCAGGGTGCGCTCGAACTGACCGGTATTGGCGGCATTGATCCGGAAATAGGTGCTGAGTTCCATCGGGCAGCGCACGCCTTTCGGTACGAACACGAACGAGCCGTCGCTGAATACGGCGGAATTCAGCGTGGCAAAGAAATTATCGGAATAGGGCACAACCGAGCCGAGATATTTTTCCACCAGTGCCGGGTGATGCTGAACCGCTTCCGAGAACGAGCAGAAAATGACGCCTGCTTCTTCCAGCTTCTTGCGGAAGGTGGTGGCAACGGAAACGGAATCGAATACCGCATCAACGGCGACGCCGGCCAGTTTGGCGCGTTCGTGCAGCGGAACGCCGAGCTTCTCGTACGTCTCCAGCAACTTGGGGTCCACTTCGTCGAGGCTTTTGGGCGCGTCCTTTTTCGATTTGGGCGCCGAATAGTACGAAATGGCCTGGTAGTCGATGGGATTGAATTTCACGTGCGCCCAATCCGGTTCCTGCATGGTCAGCCAGTGGCGAAACGCCTTGAGCCGCCATTCGAGCATGAATCGGGGCTCGTGCTTTTTCGCGGAGATCAGGCGAATCACGTCTTCATCGAGACCAGGCGCGACGGTGTCGGCTTCAATGTCGGTGACGAAACCGTGACGGTATTCGCTGCGCACCAGGTTCTTCACATCAGTCGGTTTGGTTGCCATCCGCGGGATCCTTCAGGTTGTGCGCCGGCGCAGTGCGCTGCGCACGGCCGCTACGTCAATGTGTGTCATGTCGGGCAACGCCGGGCGAATCAGCTGTTCCAGCGTCACCGTGCTGAGCGCATCTCGGATCAGGCTGCTGATCCGCTGCCAGTTGTGGCCGATACCGCAGACGGATTCGATCCCGCAATGACTGTGATCGAGGCTGCATTGGGTGATCGCGACCGGCCCCTCGATGGCGTCGATGATGTCCACCGCGGTGATGGCGGCTGCCGGTCGGGCCAGGCTGTAACCGCCGTGGGCGCCGCGAAACGATTTGAGCAGGCGCGCCCGGGCAAAGGCTTTCAGGAGCTTGCTGACCGTGGGCACGGCGACGCGGGTCGCGGCCGCGATATCGGCAGCGGTGTGAACCGCCTCTGGCTGGCGCGCCATGTGGGCCAGCACCACGGTTCCGTAATCGGTTAATTTGCTTAAACGCAGCATTGCGGCGCTCTGTAACCTGGAAACAGGACTATTTTAGTCCCATTAGCGAGCGGAGTGAAGCACCCGGCTGTCCGCGGCGGTGGCGTAGCGGTTAAGATGGGCCGCAATGGGCCAACAGCAATTCGACAGTTTCCGGGCTTTCTATCCCTATTACCTGGGGGAGCATCGCAATGTGGTTTGCCGCCGCCTGCATGTGACCGGGAGCGTGCTGGTGCTGGTGATTCTCGCCGCGGTACTGGCGACCCGGCAGTGGTGGGGGCTGGTGCTGCTGCCCGTCACCGGTTACGGGTTCGCCTGGATCGGACATTTCTTCTTTGAAAAGAACCGGCCGGCGACGTTCAAGCATCCCGTTTACAGTCTGATAGGCGACTGGGTCATGTTCGCGGATGTGCTCCGGGGAAGGGTGCAGCTCTAGCCCATCGGTATGTGTCGCGGTATTCAGGTAAAATAGCGTTTCATCCTTATCTGGTACGTGCCGGGGTGGTGTCAGCACCGCGGCGGACTCGTATGGATGCATCAAATACTTAGGGAGAGAGTGCACGCATGCTGCACTGGTTCGAGTCGGGTAATTGGCTGGTCTGGATTGTTGCAGGTGCCGGTCTGGCAATATTGCTGGTGGTCCTGGCGTTGCTGGTCTGGTATCGCATGACGACGATGGAACGCCGGACCCGGCATCTGCTCGCCGCCATTGCCGATCGCGTGTTACGCGACGCGGCCATTCCCGATGGCGTTGGCGGCTGGGTGGTCATTGACGCGATCATGCTGCGTGACCGCTGCGTGTATGTCCTCGATTTACGCGACGTCGAGGGCGCAGTGTTTGGCGCCGACAAGATGGACAACTGGACCGTCATCGGGCGGCGTTGGCGATCGCAGTTCCAGAATCCGTTGCGTCTGATGCAGGACCGGGTGATCGCCGTGCGCACGCTGGTGCCGGATCTCAGCGTTACCGGACACGTCCTGTTTTCATCGCGCGCCCACTTCCCGAAAGGACGGCCTGACGGGGTTCAGCTGCTGGACGAGTTTTCCCATCCGCTGGCGCGGCCAAGACCGAAAAAGCCGGTGGCACTGGATACCCGGACTGAGCAACTCTGGCAGCAGCTGGTCAATGCCGCCGAAATCGTGACGCGGACACAGCGCCGGCGTGCAGATGCCCAGTCGGCATCCGCACGAAGCTGACCATCGTTGCGGAATTTCCAATCGATCAATTATCAAAGGACCCCTGCATCTGACCCGATGCAGGGGCTTTTGTCATGCGGAAGGAGTACCCCGGGAACAGACTGGCTCAGCGGACATTCCGGGCGTGATGGTCCGCAATAATCTGGGCCACGCAGGCGGTGAGTTTCTTTGCGGTCGGCACGTGCAGAAATTCGTTCGGACCATGCGCATTGGAATGAGGACCCAGCAGGCCGGTCACCAGAAATTGCGCCCTGGGGAATTTCTTGCCAAGCATGCCCATGAACGGAATGCTGCCGCCGGTCCCCATGTACATGGCATCCTTGCCGAAACACGCCTTGGACGCGCGGCGCATGGAGTCTTCCAGCCACGGCGCCACCGCAGGTGCATTCCATCCGCCCATCGCGGAATCCACCTTGAATTCGACGTGCGCCTTGTAAGGCGGATTCTTTTCCAGCAGACGTTTTACTTCTGCGCCTGCCTTGCGGGCATCGGCGGTCGGCGGCAGCCGGAACGAAAGCTTGACCGTTGTTGCCGGCCGCAACACGTTACCCGCGCTGCCAAGTGCCGGCAATCCTTCTGCACCGGTCACCGAAAGGGTGGAACCCCAGGTGTTGTTGATCAGCAGTGTGGCTGGATCGCGCGCAATCGGTTGCATCCCTTTCACAAACGGGAACTTGCTGTAGACGGTTTTCCCGAGCACCTTGGCCGCGCGACGAATCTGGGTACGGCGCTGGGGTGGAATCACGGGTTTGAGGCTTTTGACCTTGCTGGCCCCGGTCAGCGGGTTTTCCAGCCGGTCCAGCAGAATCCGGAGCACGCGGAAACTGGAGGGGACGATACCGCTGGCCGCACCTGAATGCACGCCTTCCGTCAACACGTTTACACTCAGCGTGCCGACCAGATTGCCGCGCAGCGACGTGGTGGTCCAGAGTTGATCGTAGTTGCCGCATTCGGCATCCAGACACACCACTAGGCTGACGTTTCCGAGACGCTTGCCGAGCGCATCAATGTAAAGGGGCAGATCGAAACTGCCGCTTTCTTCACAGCATTCGATCACCAATACGCAACGCGCGTGCGGAATTCCCTGTTCCTGCAACGCGCGTATGGCTGTCAGCGACGAGAAAACCGCATAGCCATCGTCAGCGCCGCCACGGCCGTACAGTTTGTCGCCGCGCCGCACCGGTGTCCACGGATCGAGGCCGTCCTTCCAGCCGGTGAATTCGGGCTGCTTGTCGAGATGGCCGTAGAGCAGCACGGTATCGCTGGCATCGCCGTCAATTTCGATGAACAACAGCGGGGTGCGATCCTTGATGCGCATGATTTCGAGTTTCATGCCCTTGACCGGCTGCTTGCGGCACCAGTCGGCGGCCAGCTGTACGGCTTTTTCCATATAACCGTGCTGCTGCCAATCCTTGTCGAAGATCACCGACTTGTTGGGGATGCGAATGTACTCTTCAATCGCAGGCAGAATTGATTCGTCCCAGGTCTGGTCGACAAAGCGGCGGATCTTCTGGATTTCCATGGTAGCTCCGGTCAGGTTGGATTGGCGCAGTTATTCTACCGCAGGCATCAGCACAGTCGAAGCTTGAAAAACTGCTGCGCATTTTGCTTTGTCTGAGTTGCCAGCGCGTCGGTCGGTCTGCCTGTGCTGGCAGCCACAGCCTGCAGAATATGTGGCAGGTACATGGGTTCGTTGCGCCGATCTTTCGGCATCGGCTTCAGATCGCGTGGCAGCAGATAGGGCGCATCGGTTTCCAGCATCAGCCGGTTCGCGGGAATCAGCTTTACCAGTTCGCGCAGGTGCAAACCACGCCGTTCGTCGCATAACCAGCCGGTGATCCCGATGTACAGGTCCATGTCCAGATAGTCGCGGAGATCGTCATTTTCGCCCGTGAAACAGTGCACGACGCCGTTGCTGATCCGGCTCCGGTAGCGACGCAGTAGCGCAACAAAATCGGCGTGCGCGTCACGCTGATGCATGAACACGGGTTTGCCCGTCTCCACGGCCAGTTCCAGTTGCGACTCGAAGGCGCGTAACTGATCGGCGTGTGGAGAGAAATTTCTGAAATAGTCCAGGCCGCATTCACCTACGGCGACGGTTTCCGGCTGCGAGAGCAGGGCACTCAGCACTTCAGGTGTGCGATCGGCATCATATTCAATGGCGTGATGAGGATGTGTTCCGGCCGTGCAGGACAGAATCCCCGGATAGCGACGGCAGAGGTCCAGCGCCTGGTTGCTTGACGATACATCGGCTCCGGTGACAATCATGTGACCGACACCGGCAGACTGAGCGCGTGTGATGACTTCGTCACGATCGCGATCGAAGCTGTCGTGGGTCAGGTTGGCGCCAATATCGACAAGTTCGCTTGGCATGTCTGGCACTTTATCGGTTGTTATGGGAACAGCCCGGGTATCAGGCTGCGTCGGCGAGCGGTTGCTGCCGGTAGAAACGCGCAAGCTGAGCATAAACGGCGGGCAGATGCCTTTTCAACATTGACGGCTGCTCAAAGAACAGTTCGCTGCTCACTGCAAAGAATTCCGCCGGATTCTGCAACGCATACGGATCGAGCGGCAAGGCGTCGCCTCGTTGCTTGCCGGCCTGCATGTTGTCCCAGGCATGCATGAATGCGTCGGACCAGTCGGACTGCTTCATGTCCTGAGGCAGCGGCGGAAAGCCGTTGGCGTCTCCGTTCAACATATCAAGCTTGTGCGCCATTTCGTGAATGATGACGTTATGCCCGATCGGGTTGCCGCTATTCAGGACTTCCTGCCAGGACAGAAGAACCGGCCCCTGCGACCACGCTTCACCAGCCAGCACTTCGCGGTATCTGTGCACCACACCGGTTGCGTCAACCCGGGTGCGCTGCGGAATGAACAGATCGGGATAGATGACGAGCGCATGCCAACCGCGGTACCACTTCATGCCGAGCTTCAGGATCGGCAAACAGGCATGTGCCGCAATCAGGGTCCGGTCGGCACGCGACAATACCAGGCCCTGTACCGGTTCGAACGATTTCTCCCGCAGAAACAGGGTGACCAGAACGCGCAGGCGGGCCTGATCGGACGCATCAAGGCGCCGCGCGGGGGCGCAGCCAGCCAAAGCATGGCGCCAATCCGGTTCGGATACGGGATGTTTGGCGAGCATTCTGCGTTCTCGCCAGCGGTGAAAACAGCGCACTAACGGCAATCCGGATTCAGTCGGTGACAAATCGGAAATATGGGCAGCCCGGCGCGGGATCAAGCGACTGACTCAGGCGGCCTTCCATTTGAAGCCGGCGGCGCCGAGCGCCAGAAACAGTGCGCTCATGACTGCCAGTGATGTCAGTTGCGGCCAGACGGTCGCGATATTGCCTCCGTCCAGCATGACAATGCGTGCGGCATCCAGCATCTGGGTCAGTGGAAATGCCTTTGCAGCGTCCTGTATCCAGCTCGGCGCGCCGTCCAGCGAAAACCAGACGCCGGACAGAAACATCATGGGCCAGCTGAGCAGATTAAGCAGGCCACCTGCAAATTCCTCGCTGGTGACGCGTGCCGATACCAGCAAACCGAGCGAGATCATGGATGTTGCGCCCAGAATGGCAATCAGCAACAGCGCGGCGTAGCTGCCTGACATGTAGAAACCTACCAGCCAGAACGTGCCGGCGTACACGGCGATGGTAATGGCCATAATCAGCAGCAGTCGTGAGGTAACCTGGGCTGCGATGAATTCGAGCGCGTTCAACGGCGTGGCATAAAGGCGTTTGAGAAAGCCGTTCTTGCGATAGCGAACGATGACATATCCCACGCCGAACAGGCAGGAAAACATCATGTTCATCCCCAGCACGCCGGGAATCAGCCAGTCAACGTATCCGACCGGGCGTCCGCTGATCGTCGCACGGACGTAATGTGCGTCGGATTCACCCGCCAGAATCTTCTCCAGAATGTAGCCTTTTGGCGAAGTTTCGTTTACCCAGTAGCGCCGCGTCGCGGGCTGGCGCAGGTCCAGCAGCATGTCTATCTGATTGTGGGCGACTTTTGATTCGGCAGTTTGCCGGTCGGTAACGCTGTAGAAATCGATGTAGCGAGTTTTCAGGAAGGCGTCGCTGATCTGCGCCAGCGGTTTGCTGTCGCTCAATACCGCAACCTTGAACAACGGCCGCTGCCCGCCGGAGAATATCAGCCACATTCCCAGCACTATCAGCACCGGCAACAGGACGTTCCAGCCCAGTGCCGAGCGATCGCGAATGAACTCCAGATTGCGCGCGTGCAGCACCGCAAGAAACCTGCGCATCATGACCGCAATTCCCTGCCGGTGAGTTCCAGAAACAGGTCTTCCAGTGTGCGGGCCCGGATCTGAAGATTGGTCAATGATATGCCGTGGTCGAGCAGGCACTTGATCGCGCCGTTGACATCCGCGGTGGAGATTTCGACTCTGTCATCGAATTGCATTACCGGCAACCCGATTTCCCTGCTGTCTGCGCCGAGATCGGATTTCGGCAACTGCAGTATCACATCGTGGAAATGCTTTGCCAGCAGCGAAGCAGGGGAACCCTCGGCAATGATGTGACCATGGTCCATGATGGCAATGCGGTCGCAAAGCAGATAAGCCTCTTCCATATAGTGGGTAGTAAGAATTACCGTCTTGTGGCGCGCTTTGACGTGGCGAATCAGGTCCCAGAAGTTGCGGCGCGCCTGAGGATCCAGTCCGGTTGTCGGTTCATCGAGAAACAGCACCTCAGGGTCATTGACGAGCGCAAGTGCCAGGAGCAGCCGCTGCCGCTGGCCTCCGGATAGTTTTCGTGTGTCGCGATCAAGATAGTCGCGGAGACTGCACAGTGACGCGAGTTCATCGATTGCGATGCCGCGCGCATAGAAACTGCGAAACAGCTGCAGCGTCTCGCGGACGGTCAGGAAGTCCTGCAGTGCGGTGGATTGAAACTGGATCCCGACTTCGGACCGGAAGCGGGGGCCCATGGGTTCCCCCTTGTAGAGGACGGCACCGCCGGTGGGAGGCGTGATGCCCTCCATGATTTCCACGGTGGTAGTCTTGCCGGCGCCATTCGGTCCTAGCAACCCGAAGCACTCACCGGCCGAGACCTCAAAACTGATCCCATCCACGGCGTTTACCGCGGGGTAGCGCTTGGCAAGGTTGCGGACCTGAAGGATCGCGGTCATGGGCGGCGGTGTCGGGAGCGGGGCGCTACATTATCCGAACGGACTGCCAGGTGTCGAGAAGAGGCGCGTCACCGGTGGAGCGCGATCCGCTAGAATGCAGCTACTCTCCGCAACTGCCCGGGAGCAGGACGCCGATGGCATTTGAAATGCTGATGCTGGGTTTCTCGACGTTGCTCCTGACGCTGTCGTGGGTGCCGGGATCGGTGGTGAAATACCGCCTATATGGCGCGAACTGGCTGCTAAAAGACGAGTCGGCGGAGACCATGGCACCTGTGCCGGATGGGGTTCGGCGCTGTGCCCGGATGCAGGCAGACCTGATGCGGAGCTATGTTCCGTTCGCCGTGGCGGTGCTGCTGCTGGCATTTACCGGCGGCTTTACCCCGGGCACGGCCCTGGCCTCGGCCGTGTTTCTGGGTGCCTGTCTGGTCCAGGTCCCGGCCGCAATCTCGAACCTGGGTGCAATCCGCCTGCTGGCATGGCTGGGGGGCTTCGTCGCCACGCTGTACCTGCTTTTTATGGCCTTGGTAGCATTGGTATCGTTCTGAACGGCCGGGTGGTGGGTAAAATGCCGCAGTGCAGCGCGCTAACAAGAATCGCCGGGGGAGTCGCTGGGTGATCTGGAAAACTCTGACAAGGGCTATATGTCTGGGCGCGGTGCTATGGCCGCTGTTTGGCATGTCGCAGGCCTACGCCAATCAGGACGTTGTATTGCTGCTGGACAATTCGGGCAGCATGCGGGTAAACGATCCGCAACGGCTTGCCAGCAGGGCGGTACACGATTTCGTCACCAATCAGGGGCCGGATACCCGCATCGCCGTTATCGAATTTTCAACGGTTCCGAAAGTTCTGCTGCCGCTGACCCCGCTGACACCCGACAGTCGCAACGGGATAGACCGGGCACTGAGGTCGATTGATTATCGCGGTCAGTGGACCGACACCGCCGCGGCACTGGAACGCGCAGTATATGAGCTCAATAATGACGGTCGTGCCGACGCGCAGAAATACATCATTCTGATGACTGACGGGCACGTTGATGTCGGAAGCGATGCGCGTGACGCACAAAAGATAAACTGGATAAATCAGTCCTTGATTCCGGAAGCAGTCAGCGATCACATTCGCATCTTCGGAATCGCTTTTACCGACCAGGCCGACTATGAATTGCTGCAGACACTTGCCGTAAAGACCGGTGCGGATTATTTCCGTGCCTATTACGACAAGGATCTGGCGGATATTTTTCAGCGAATCGGCAATACGCTGCTGAATGCGCGTCTGGCCAAGTCATCGGCACCGGCTCCGCAAAGTCCATCGGAGAAGCAGGCTGATTTCCAGTTCAATACGCCGCTGACATTGCCGCCCGCAGCCCGCAATACCGAGCATGCAGGCTGGCTTTGGCTGGTGATCCTGGTGGTGATTCTGATGATTGGCGCTGCTGCGTTTCTGTTCTGGAACCGGGCCGCGGTGCGCAAGACCTTGCAGCAATTCGGCGGCCATCAGGCGGAGCGTCCGGAAGGTCCACAGGCGGTTCTGTATGACATCAGCAATCCCAACGATATCAAGCGGTATGAATTGACCGAGAAATCCACTGTCATAGGCCGGGTCGCGGGTTACGATCCAGAAGTCCAGTATGTGATTGCAAATGAGGCAACCATCGGGCGCTGTCATGCTGTAATTGAACACCGCGGCAGAGTGTTCTGGATCACCGATCAGGGCAGTATCAATGGCACTTTTGTGAATGGCGAGCGGCTGACAGGAGACCGCGCACTCAAGCACGGCGATATTATTGCCGTGCACCGGCATGAGTTCGAATTTGTCATTCCGGAGTTGTTCGAATCCGATGCCACCGTGCTGGCGGCGCGAGATCATCCCGCAAGCCAGGCAAGCTGATTACTGCATTAACACGCAGCTGCGGTCCCTTGGCCGTGATGTCCCGCTGAAGCGCGGCTGCGCTGCCGGGACTGCCGGCAGCGGCGTTATCACGAACCCTGTCCTGTCTGGAGTCTGTTTGTGGCGGAAACCGTGCACTATAACTGGCGGCGCAGTCCTCGCGCTAAAACACTTCAGGTGCGTATCACACCCTGGAAGGGCGTTGAGGTTGTTATTCCGCGACATACCAGCAAGGATCGTGTGCGCGCCTTTCTGACCAGGCACCGTCACTGGATCCGCGATACCTGGCAGCGACTTCGGGCCCAGGTGCCCGATATAGAACTGCAGTTGCCCAGAACGCTCGATTTGCGCGCCAGCGGTGAATGCTGGCACGTTTCCTATCGGCGAAACGAAGGCAGGCATATCCGCGTAACGACCGGCAAAGATCATACGCTTACCGTATTTCACAATGGACATGACGAATCCGCAATTCGACGGGCATTGCGACGCTGGCTGGCGACCAGAGCCCGTGCCGTCCTGACACCGCGTGTTGACCGCTTGTGTGTCATGACCGGTCTCGCTTATCGCAAGATTCAGATTCGTGGTCAGCGCAGCCGCTGGGGAAGCTGTTCATCCAACAAGACTCTCAGCCTAAATTACAAACTGCTGTTTCTGGATCCCGCTGTGGTGCGCTATCTGATCATTCACGAACTGTCCCATCTGCGGGTGCTTGATCATTCGGCGCGCTTCTGGAGCGTTGTGGAACAATATGAACCGCGTTGGCGACAACTCGATCGGCAGCTGGAAGAATGCTGGCAGCATATCCCCGCGTGGGTCGAAATACCCTGACGGGCTCTGCACTGCCGCGCCCTTCGTCGAGGCTTGCTGATCAATTGTGATTTGATCCCCAGTCTTTTCTGCCAATCAGCAAACTGCAGCTGAGTTTGTCCAGCAGCGACATCGAAACCGGCGTACGCCACCAGCGCGTCAGGGCTCCGCGTTCCCGGTGGCCGACCACTACGAGGTCAGCGTTGACTTCGCTGGCGAGTTTTGCGATCTGGCTGGGCGGATCACCATGCATCAGATGACCGCTTGCATCGAGACCGTAGTCTCTGAGCATCGCGACCCCTTCATCGAGTATTTCACGAAACTCGGCCTCTTCGTTGGTGGGCAGCGCGCGGGGGTCGAACCCCTGGCCGATCGCCGCGCCTGCGCTCTGAGTGATGACTGCCAGCAGATGGGTATGTGCCTTGAACTGCTTCGCGATTTCCGCGCCCTCCCGCAAGGCGCGTTGCCCATCCAGACTGCCGTCGTAAGCCAGGACGATGTTGTTGTACAGCATGATATATACTCCTCAGCAGTCATCGTTTCGTTTTTGCAAAAGATAACACCTGAGTTCTCAACTTGCGACCCGTGCAATGGGAATTGCAGCCGGTCGTTTCAGGATTGAACGGTCATGTACGACACGCTGGTGGATACCGACTTGCTTGCCGATCACATCGGCGATCCGGATTGGGTGATCTGCGACTGCCGTTTTGTGCTGGCAGCGCTGCCGGCCTCCCCGGAGGCGGGGCGGGCGGCCTACGACAAGAGTCACATTCCGGGCGCGGTTTATTTTCATCTCGACCGGGATCTGGCCGGTCCCGTGACACCGGCGAGCGGGCGTCATCCACTTCCCGATCCCGAGCGGCTTGCTGCAACGTTTGGCCGCGCAGGCATTACCACAGGTGTCCAGATCGTGGCCTATGACGACAGCAACGGCGCTTTCGCAGCTCGGCTATGGTGGCTGGCGCGATGGCTTGGACACCGGCAGGTTGCGGTCCTCGATGGCGGATGGAAAAAGTGGCTGGCCGAAGGGCTGCAGACATCAGATGCGCTCACGAAACCGCTGGCACAGCGCTTTACACCATATCGCAATGACGCGTTGTGGGTAGATCATGGGAGCGTTCTGGAAGTCATTTCCGGACAGCAGCCGGGCCGGGTGCTCGACGCACGTTCAGCTGACCGGTTTCGCGGGGAAAACGAGACCCTCGACCCGGTAGCGGGGCACATTCCCGGCGCGGTCAACCTTCCGTTTGCCGAAAACGTTGATCCGTCAGGGCGGTTTATTCGGTCTGACGCACTTCGATCGCGATTCGCAACCGCGCTGAACGGTGTGGCCCCGGACGGAGCGATCTGCATGTGTGGTTCCGGGGTGACAGCTTGTCATAACCTGCTGGCCATGGAAGTTGCAGGATTGAAAGGCGGTCGCCTGTACCCGGGATCCTGGAGCGAGTGGATTCGCGACCCATCCCGACCAGTGGCCATCGGGAGTTGAACCGGGCCGGTTCATGGGAGTCCAATGGGTATACTGCAAGCGCAGGACTGAGACATCAGGAGGTCGTCATGAATAGTCAGATATTCAAGTTTCTTGGTAGCGTGTTGCTGGTATCCGTATGCCTGACGGCAGCGGCGGCCAATTCGCCGTTTCTCGGCTCACGCAGCGAGCCGCATGCAACCCTGCATCTGAATGTCGACCAGACCGCACGACAGATTTACCCCGTCGAAATATGGGCCGTGGACGGCAAACTGACCAATCGTTCCGATCAGGGCATGCTGTGGATCAAACCCGGCAGCTACGTTTTCGACGTGCGTGTTGCGCGCAGCGTTAATCTTGCTGATGTGCCGGGCCTGCAGCGCGGCACACGTTATGGACAGGAGAAACACCAGCTGAAACTGACTGCGGAAGCGGGCAAGGCCTATTACATCGGGGCGAAATTTGACGCTTCCGGGAAATGGCAGCCGGTAGTCTGGAAGACTGCAACAGGCGAATAAGATCCAGAGCCGGTATTGCACGCAAGCCTTGTTTCTGCGTGCGGCGCCGGAAGGCTGCGTGGCGACTGCCATTGATACTGATCGGGTTTCACTGTTGTGCCGCGCTCACGTCGAGACGTGAGTGCGGATCGTGTGAACTCCTTGAATTGAACCGAATCCAGATTTGGTCCACCAGACCAACGAGGGGCTGACAATGTTCCGCAATCTGCTTTTAATTTCATTGCTGGGCGTGCTTGCCTTTGCTTCTCCGG
>DASSOA010000137.1:0-5118 GCA_035701115.1 Gammaproteobacteria bacterium | reverse complement strand
GTAGGACGCCAGTCCGTCATAACAAATTTCCAAACGAACTGATTAAGGACTGCGACCGAGAGCCGGGATATTTACCGAATAACGGCCCGCAGGTTACTCCTTGGCACGCGCGGCGTATTCGGCGGACCTGGTATCCACTTTGATGATTTCGCCTTCATTGATGAACAACGGCACACGCACCACGGCGCCGGTTTCCAGGGTGGCGGGTTTGCTGCCGCCGGTCGCGGTGTCGCCGCGCAGGCCCGGATCGGTTTGCGTGACTTTCAGCGTAACGAACACCGGGACGGTCACCGCCAGCGGCTTGCCGTTCCACAGCATGATCTTGCACAGCTCCTCGCCTTTCAGCCACTGCGCACCGTCGCCCATCGCGGTGGCATCGGCCGCCAGTTGCTCGTAGTTCTCCGGGTTCATGAAGTGCCAGAACTGGCCGTCCGCATACAGATACTGGGCATCCATTTCCACCACGTCGGCGGCTTCCACGGTTTCGCCGGATTTCATATTGCGCTCCAGGACCTTGCCGGTGCGCAGGTTGCGGATCTTGACGCGGTTGAATGCCTGGCCTTTGCCGGGCTTCACGAATTCATTTTCGATGATGTTGTACGGGTCGCCGTCAATGATGATCTTGAGACCCGCCTTGAACTCGTTGGTGCTGTAACTTGCCATTTTCTTCCCGCCCGGTTAAGTGCAAAATGGCGGCTTGCGCCGCCCTCAAAAGGCGTAATGATACGCTAACGCCCTCATCGAAGGCAGCACCCACCACGCTCCGGACCGCTCTATGCCCGCCCGCTGGCAGCTTGAACTTGCCGACGCAATCCGCGACCCCGCCGAACTGCTGCGCCTTCTCGAACTCGATCCGGCTGCGGCATCGGATCGCGCGGCAACGCAATTTCCGCTGCGCGTGCCGCGCGGATTCGTGGCACGCATGCGCAAGGGCGATCTGGGCGATCCGCTGCTGCGCCAGGTGCTCGCTATTGATGCCGAGTTGATGCCGGTTCCGGGTTTCGTGACCGACCCGGTCGGCGATCTGGCCAGCCGCCGCCAGCCCGGCGTGCTTCACAAATACGACAGCCGGGTGCTGCTGATCACCACGGGTGCCTGCGGCGTGCATTGCCGATACTGCTTCCGCCGCCACTTCCCCTACGAGGACGAAACCGCCCGGACCCAGGACTGGAGCGCGGCACTCGACTACCTGCGTGCCAGTCCCGGGGTGAATGAAGTCATTTTGAGTGGCGGGGATCCGCTCTCGCTCAACGACCGACAGCTCGCCGGGCTGGTCACTGAACTGCAATCCATACCTAATATAAAGCGGCTGCGGATTCACACCCGCCAGCCCGTGGTCCTGCCGTCACGCGTGGACGATGCATTCCTCGCCTGGTTCGGCGCCTGCACCCTGCAGAAAGTCGTGGTGCTGCACGTGAATCATGCCAACGAACTGACTGCCGATGTCGCCGATGCCTGCACCCGGCTGCGGCAGGCGGGGGCGACCCTGCTCAATCAATCGGTGTTGTTACGGGGCGTCAACGATTCGGCCGATGCGCTGGCCGCACTGTCCGAAGCGCTGTGCGCCGCCGGCGTCATGCCGTATTACCTCAACCTGCTGGACCGCGTGCAGGGTGCCGCTCACTTCGAAGTCCCCGAAGCGCAAGCTCGGCAACTGATGCGGGAATTGCGTACCAGACTGCCCGGTTACCTGGTCCCGCGCCTGGTCCGCGAAGTCCCGGGTGCGCCCGCCAAACAACCCGTACCGGACGCCGTCGAACCCGTCTGACCCCGTGCATAACGGGGCATCAGCCGTTAAACTGCCGTTTTCCCAACCAACACCCGAGGACTGCTCTTGCTGCCGCGCACTGCCCTGCCTGTGTTGGTCGTCGCAGCTTCACAGGATGAAGCCGAGAAGCTCAACAGCACGCTCCGCAATGCCGGGCATGCGGTCCGGCCCATTTGGGCCGCCAGCATCGCCGACGCCGAGAAAAGCGTCCAGCAGCAGAAACCGGACCTGATCCTCTGTTCAACCAGTGTCGCCGCCGCCCCCTTCCCGGCCATGGTCAAACTGCGCGACATGGACCTGCCCAACGTCCCGATCATCGCCATCAGCTCCACGATCGAGCCCGCCATCGTCGCGGAACTCATCAACACCGGCGCCCGCGACATGGTTTCCATGGATCAGGTCGAGCATCTGCAGGCGGTGGTGTCGCGCGAACTGGAAGTGTTGCAGCTTGCGCGTGAGCTGGAACAGAGCAGCATCACGCTCAGGGAATACGAGCAGCGCATCAGCCTGGTGGTCAAGGAATCCAAGGACGCGATCACCTACGTGCACGACGGCATCATCCTGAGCGCCAACCCGGCCTTCCTCGAACTGTTCGGTTACCAGCACAGTGCCGACATCGAAGGCACGCCGATCCTTGAACTTCTGGAAGGCACCTCCCAAGGCGCGCTGAAGGAAGCCTTGCGCCAGATCGGCAAGGGCCAGGTCGTCGAAACACTCGACGTGCAGGGCATGCACACCAGCGGCAAGTCATTCAAGACCACACTTGATTTCGCGCAAACGGAAGTGGACGGCGAAGCCGCCATCGAAATCGCGATCCGCAACGACAGCAGCGTGAAAACCGCCGAGGTTCAGGCCCGGGCCCGCGAACAGGTGCACAAGCTGCACAGCAAAGCCCAGGAACACGTACAGAAGGCGCAGGAACAGGTACAGCAGGTACAAACCCAGGCGCAGAAACAGCTCGAAGAGTTGCAGCAGAAACTCGCGGCGAGCGTGCAGCAGCTCACCATGGTGCGTAACCTCGATCTGCTCACCGGCCTGACCAACCGCGTGCATTTCGTCGAACTCCTGAGAACGGAACTGCCCAAGGAAACGAAAGGCGCGACACGCGCGCTGCTCTATATCAAGCTCGATAAATTCTCGGCGATCGCGGAAAAAGTCGGCGTGCTGGCGAGTGACGGCATCATCAAGGGTTTTGCCGATCTGATCCGGAGTCACGTCGGCAAGGACGACATTGCTGCGCGTTTTGGCGGCACGCTGTTCGCGGTGATTCTTACCCGCCCGAGTCTCAAGGAAATCACCGACTGGGCGGACAAGTTGCGCAGCGCAGCGGCGGCCAAGATTTTCGAGAGCGCCGGCAAATCCACCAGCCTCACCTGCAGCATCGGCTACCTGGAACTCGACGAACAGCACCGCGACCCGGAACGGTTGCTCGCGGATGCAGAAGAAACCCTGCAGAAGGCCGGTCAAGGAAACGGCAACAAGGTGGTCGGCTGGACGCCGCCGATTGTTGACGCACAGGGCCGCATCACCGACGCCGAATGGAAACGGCGCCTCACCGAAGCGATCAAGAACAACCGCTTCATGCTGGTGTATCAGCCGATTGCAAGCCTCACCGGCGACGCCAACGATGTTTACGATATTCTGCTGCGCATGCGTGGCGAGAAAGACGAGGAAATTGCGCCGAAGGATTTCTTCCCGGCCGCCGAACGCACCGGCATGATGATCGCCGTGGACCGCTGGGTGATGGAAAACGCCATGAAGCTGATGTGCGAACGCCTGAAGTCCGGCGTGCAGCCCACTTTCTTCCTGCGGGTCTCCGATCAGTCACTCACTGATAAAACCCTGCTGTCCTGGATCGAGAAGCTGCTGGTCGCGGCCACGCCATCCATCCCGGCCGGCCATCTCGTCTTTGAAGTGGCGGAAAAATCCGCGGAGAAATACATCACCGATACCCGCGGTTTTGCGGAAGGCGTGCAGAAACTGCATTGCGGCTTCGCACTGGAACATTTCGGCGTCGGTCACGATTCACTGCACACCCTGGATCTGGTGCAGAACGTGAATTACCTCAAGATTGACGGCGTGATCACTGCGGCACTGGCCGCCGACGAGAAAAAGCGCGAAGCGGTACAGGCCTACGTCGAAAAAGCCACCGGGCTCAATATCCGCACCGTGGCGGAACGCGTCGAAAAACCCGAAACGATGGCGGTGCTCTATCAGCTCGGTATCGAGTTCATTCAGGGCAACTACGTGCAGGAACCGGAAGTGGTCATGGCCGATCAGGCCCGGCCGGTGGCCGGGCACTGATCTCCGCCAGCAAAATTACGCTGCTTTCTGCAACGCTTCGATACGTTCCGCCAGTGGCGGATGCGACATGAACAGCCGCGCAAAACCACGCTCGCCGTTGATGCCGAACGCCCGCAGCTGATTGGGCAGCATGGAAGGTGTCTGGATCGCCTGCAAGCGCTGCAGCGCCGCGATCATCTTGCCGCGTCCGGCAAGCTTTGCGCCGCCGGCATCGGCGCGAAATTCACGATGTCGCGAGAAGGCAAACACGATCAGACTCGCCAGAATCCCGAACAGGATCTGTGCGACGATTGACGTCAGGAAATACGCCGCGTAACTCATGCCCTCGCCTTCACGGCTGTCGCGCGACAGCGCCTGACCGACGAGGTTGCCGACAATCCGCGACAGCACGATCACAAATGTGTTCAGCACACCCTGCAACAGCGTCATGGTCACCATGTCGCCGTTCGCGACGTGCGTAACTTCGTGGCCGAGCACCGCTTCGGCTTCGTCGCGGTTCATGCTTTGCAACAATCCACGGCTGACCGCGACCAGCGCGCGATCGCGCCGCATGCCGGTCGCAAACGCGTTCACATCCGGCGCTTCGTAGATCGCCACATCGGGCATGCCGATTCCGGCCTGTCGCGCCAGCCGCTGCACGGTGCTTTTCAGCCAGATTTCCTGGCTGTCGGCAGGCGTCTCGATCACGCGCGCGCCGGTTGCATGGATTGCCATCCACTTGGAAAGCGCGAGCGAAATGAAGGCGCCGCCCATGCCGAAAATGGCGGCAAACACCAGCAGCCCGCCGAGCGTGCCCGGATTGCCATAAGGCCCCAGCACGCCGCTGGCCGCCAGCAGATTGAACACGATGCTGAGAACAACCAGCACCGCGAGGTTGGTCAGGACAAAAAGAAGAATACGTTTCATGATACGGCCATCAGGGGTAATCCATTACCCTGATGACATAGTGGCGCTCAGGCCGGATTCAAGCGCTCAACCGCCCTTTTTCGGCAGCCGCGATTCGGGATACAGCCCGTCCACCGTGCGGTAGCCGCGCGGCAGTTTGA
>DASSOA010000136.1:0-2508 GCA_035701115.1 Gammaproteobacteria bacterium | reverse complement strand
CCTTCTCCGCTTCGAGCAGATCGAGCCGAGCCGCGAGCCATTGTTCGCGTGTTCCGATCCTGTGCTTCGTCGTCGTTTCCATTTCGTTGCTTCTGGCGCTTTCCATCATCTGCTCCTTTCTCAACGTGAAGTGCTTGGTTGCAGTCGCGAGACAGATTACTATCGGGCATCGAACGATCGGGAGTGACAAATGTGGCGGGATTCCGATGGATTCGCTGATCACGGCTGCGGCGCACGCGCTCGCGGCGGGTAACCCGCTCGGCGCGCTGAACCGCGTCGCATTGCGCGACGACGCGCCTGCACTCGCGTTGCGCGGCATCGCGATGGCGCAGCTCGGCGATCTCGAACGTGCGAAGACGCTGGTGCGGCGTGCGGCACGCGCTTTCGGCTCGAAGGAGGCGGTGTCCCGCGCGCGCTGTGTCGTTGCCGAGGCCGAGATTGCGCTCGCGTCGCGTGATCTGGGCTGGCCTGCGAAAATGCTCGATGCGGCACGGGTGACGCTCGACGCGCACGGCGACCGGATAAACGCGGCGCATGCCCGCTATCTCGCGGTGCGGCGCCTGCTGCTGATCGGACGCCTCGACGAAGCCGAACGTGTGCTCGCCCAGCTCGATCCCGCGCCCTTCCCGCCTGCATTGAGTGCCGCACATGAGCTGGTGGTGGCGGGGATCGCGATGCGCCGTCTGCGAATGAAGGCGGCACGCACGGCACTTGCCCGGGCCGAACGCTCTGCGCAACACGCGGGCATTCCTGCACTGATGGCAGAGGTCAAGAGTGCATCCGTCACGCTGGACGCGCCTGCAGCACGCCTGATTGCGCACGGCGGGGAACGACTGCTCATGCTCGATGAAGTCGAAACCCTGCTGGCGTCACAGACGCTCGTCGTGGACGCCTGCCGCCATGCGGTGCGTAGCGTGCGCACCGTGGTTCCGCTCATAAGGCGTCCGGTGCTGTTTGCACTCGCACGTGCGCTGGGCGAAGCGTGGCCTGCCGACGTGCCGAGGCGCACGCTGATTACGCTGGCATTTCGCACCAGGTTCGCCGATGAAACGCATCGCGCGCGACTGCGCGTCGAAATCGGACGGCTTCGCACGGCGCTACGGCCGCTGGCCGGCATCGACGCAACGAAGCAAGGATTCATGCTGGTACCACATTGCGCACGTGACGTCGCGGTGCTGGCGCGGCCAGTCGAGGAAAAGCATGCGGCGGTGCTCGCGTTTCTCGCCGATGGCGAATCGTGGTCGAGCTCGGCGCTGGCGCTTGCACTCGGCGCCAGCCAGCGCACCGTGCAGCGTGCGCTCGATGCGCTCGCGGCAGCAGACAAGGTTCAGTCGTTCGGTCACGGACGGGCGCGCCGCTGGATGACGCCACCTGTGCCGGGATTCACGACGACCTTGTTACTCCCTGCTCCACTGGCGGGCGGATAGGATTCGACTGGCAGACAACCAGGAGATAAAAGCATGAAACGATCAGCAGCCGAAATCATCCGCGAGTATGAATCTTTGGACGTCAGCAACGTGCACGGCGTCACGTTTGACGGCAAGCAAGTTTGGATTGCCACTGGAGACACACTGACCGCTGTCGATCCGGCGAGCGGAAAGACATCGCGCTCGATCGATGTCGCCGCGCATGCAGGAACAGCTTTCGACGGCCGCCACCTGTATCAAATAGCCGAGAGCCGCATCCAGAAAATCGACCCGCAGACCGGCCACGTACTCTCTACGATTCCGGCGCCCGGCGGCGGTGGTGATTCAGGACTCGCATGGGCCGAAGGAACGCTCTGGGTCGGAGAGTATCGCGATCGCAAGATCCACCAGATCGATCCCGAAACAGGGACGATTCTCCGCACGATCGAATCCGACCGCTTCGTCACTGGCGTCACCTGGACTGACGGTCAGCTTTGGCACGGCACATGGGAAGGTGACGCCAGCGAATTGCGGCGGATTGACCCTCAAACGGGAGAAGTTCTCGAAAGTCTCGATATGCCGCCCGGAGTCGGCGTATCGGGAATCGAATCCGATGGCGGTGATCAGTTGTTCTGCGGAGGCGGCAACAGCGGGAAGGTAAGAGTCGTGCGTCGGCCCAGATAAGGCGCTGCATTGATGACCGAGCCGCCAGCAGTCTCCGGCGTCGCGCAGTTCATGGGCACACAATTGCGAATCAGTCGGGCATAAGGTGGCCCAATGAAGACCCACGTTGCTGATCGCTTGATCTCCGCTGTCCTTTTGCAGTCACTGTGAACGTACGGCGAAAGCGACTTGGATCCATTCCATGAAGTTGACTGAATGCGACAGAAAAACTGCTTCTGCTGGAGAATCCGACCCGTTTGGCGATCTCCGCCACCGGAAGTGCCGTAGTAACCAATAGGTCACTCGCGCGACGCAGCCGTACCAGCTTGACCAGGCTCATCGGCGATTGACCAAAGGCGCGCTGGAATGCGGCAGCAAACGCTGAACGGCTCATGCCCGCGATCAGTGCGAGACCGTCCACTGTAAATGCGACGGCAGG
>DASSOA010000135.1:0-5192 GCA_035701115.1 Gammaproteobacteria bacterium | reverse complement strand
CGTCGCGCGAATATTGCGCAGGAACAGGAAGATCACGCCCACCACCAGGATCATCGCCAGGATCAGCGATTCCTTGACCTGCTGGATCGATCCCTTCACGTAATCGGAATGATCATGGAAGATGAACAGGCGCGCATCGCCGGGTGCGTCGCGCGACAATTGCGGCATCAGGGCGTGGATTGCATTGGAAATATCAACCGCGTTGGAACCGGGCTGGCGCTGGATCGCCAGCATGATGGAAGGTTCCAGCCGGTGATCGCCTTCCATGTTGTCGAAGACCTTGGTGACCTGCTTGTCGGCTTCGACACTGTTCACCGCTTCGCCGATATCGGACAGGTGTACCGGTGCGCCGTTCTGATAGGCAACGATCAGGTTGTTGTACGCATCCGCGTTGGTGAGCTGGCCATTGGCCTTCACCGTGTAACTGTGAGTGGCGCCGTACAGGGTGCCTGACGGCAGATTGGTGTTGGATTTCTGGATCGCGTCCACGACCTGGGTCAGGGCTAGATTGCGCGACGCCAGCGCGTACGGGTTCATGTACAGACGCACGGCATATTTCTGCG
This sequence comes from Gammaproteobacteria bacterium, assembly GCA_035701115.1. GTDB lineage: Bacteria > Pseudomonadota > Gammaproteobacteria > Natronospirales > REEB76 > DASSKW01. The sequence continues at coordinate 4,629 of DASSOA010000135.1, read as the reverse complement.
AGCCGTACACGTTGACCTGCGCGACACCCGGCACCATCGAGATCTGTTCGGCCACGCGGGTTTCCGCGTATTCGTCCAGTTGCGTCATCGGCACGTGACTGGCCGTCATCGCCATGAAAATGATGGGCGATGCGGTCGGGTTTTCCTTATATAGATGCGGCGGCGCCGGCATGTTGGTCGGCAACTGCCGGATGGCCTGCGAAATCGCCGTCTGCACGTCCATCGCCGCCGAGTCGATGTCGCGCGACAGGTCGAACTGCAGGGTAATGCGCGTGCTGCCCGTGGTGCTGGTCGAACTCATGGATTCGAGGCCGGCGATGGTACCGAACTGGCGCTCCAGCGGCGTCGCCACCGAGGCCGCCATGGTTTCCGGGTCGGCACCGGGCAGATCGGCGCTGACATTGATGGTCGGGAAATCCACGTTGGGCAGTTCGCTGACCGGCAACGTGAAGTAGGCGACCAGACCGAAAATCAGCAACGCCGACATGACCACCGTGGTCATCACCGGCCGGTGGATAAAGGGCGCGGAGAGATTCACTTTCATGGCGTGGATGCTTCCGAATCCGTCGTGGACGGCGTCGAAGCCCGGGTTACGTTCACCGGCAGACCGGCGCGCAGGGTGCGCGGAATCTGCGTGATCACCACGTCGCCGACCTTGAGTCCCTTGTTGATCACGGCGAAGTTGTCCACGGTGCGGTCCACGCTGACCTGCACGATGGTGGCTTTACCGTTTACCACCGCGTACACGAAATTGCCGTTCTGGTCGCTCTGAATGGCGCCATCAGGCACCACCATGGCGTTCTTCTCGATCGCGAGCTGCATCTTCACGCCCACGAACTGGCCGGGCCACAGCTGTACGTCGCGGTTCGGGATACGCGCTTTCAGCATCACTGTGCCGGAGTCGGGATTGACGGTGTTGTCTATGAACACCAGTTTGCCTTCACCGAAGTTACCGCTGCCGTCCTCGTGAGTAATGAATATGTGGATGCTGCGCTGCGCATCATATTTGCGCACTTCGGAAAGAAACTGCTGCGGCAGCTGGTATTGCACCAGAATCGGTTTCATCTGGTTGATGACCACCAGCGGTGTGCTGTCGCCCGGCGCGACCACGTTGCCGCTTTTCACCGCCAGACTGCCGGTACGGCCGGTGATCGGCGCGCGGATGTCGGTGTAGGCGAGGTTGATTTGCGCCTGCTGATACGCGGCCTGGGCCTGGGCCGCAGCGGTCTGCGCGTCCTGATATTCCTGCGGCGTGACATAGTCTTTTTCCGCGAGCGGCGCCATGCGATCGGCATTCGCCCTGGCGCTTTCCCATGCCGATTTTGCCGATGCCAGTGCGGCCTTATACGGCGCCGGATCAATTTCAAACAGGCGCTGTCCTTCGCGTACGGTCTGACCTTCGCTGAAAAACACCTGCTTCAGAACGCCCGAAACCTGCGGCTTGATCTGCACGCTGTGTTCGGATTGCACCTGACCGACCGCAGTAATGAGCACCGGCATGGGCCGGGTTTCGACCGGCGCCGTCCTGACGGTAAGCGGCTGGCCGCCGTTGCGCGGGCCGCGCGGATGGTCATTGGATGTGACGCGCCACGCCACTAGCGCAATCAGTATTGCGGCGATGACGCCGAGCGCGACAAGGATTCCGGTCTTCTTTTTCACTGTTGCTCCGATGTAGCAGAAGGTGCACTCAACCCGCCGACCGCATGACCCAATGCGGCGAGTGCTGCGAACCAGTTGAGGCGCGCCTGCACCTGCTGCACGCGTGCATTGGCGAGCGTGGCCTGTGCGGTGAGCGTATCGAGAATGCTGCCGAGTCCGTTCTGATAGCGCGCTGCAGTCACATCGGATGCCTGTTGCGCGCTTTTCAGTTGCGCATCGGTTGTCGTCAGGGTGGCGGCCGCGGTGTGAACATTCTGGTAGGCCTGCCAGACTTCGAGTTCAACCTGTTGCTGCAGTTGCTCGGTTGTTGCCTGCGCGATGTCAACGGCCGCCTGCGCCTGATGTTCGGCGGCCTGATCGCCGAAACCCGCAAACAGCGGCACGCTCAGCGTGACACCGGCACTGTAGCTGTCGGTGCTGGTGTGAGTGTCGCCGATTATGCTGGTATTGCGACCGGCATTGGCGTTGAGTGTCAGGCTGGGCAGACCTTTGCCGCGGGTCGCTTCGAGACTGGCCACGGCCTGTTGTTCGCGCGCTTTCGAAGCGAGCAGTTCCGGTCGTGTTTGTCGCGCCTGCTTGAGCAGATCGGTCACCGTCTGGTCGGGCAGCGTCGGCGCGATTTTCGGTTCCCAGGGAGCGAGCGTCAGTTTGGTATCGGCGTTGTAGCCGGCCGCAATGGCGAGCTGGCCGCGCGCGACGGCGAGATTGCCTTCCGTCTGCTGCAGCGCCAGGCGCGCACCGGCAAAGGCCGCTTCCGCCTGGTACACGTCGCCGATGGTGGCGAGCCCGGAATTCTTGCGCTGACGTGCCGCGTCCAGACTGGTCTGCGCGTCTTTCAGGTTCTGCTCGTCCGCGTCGCGCAGCGCCTGCAGACCCAACACCTGGTAATAATCCTGTTCCACCTCAAGGATCACGTCCTGCATCACCTGACTGTTGGACAGATCCGCCGCCGCCAGGGCGAATTTGGCCGCATCCAGCGTGCCGGAACGGTTGCCGAAATCCCACAGCAGATAACTCAGGCTGATGTTCGGGCCGTAGCGCGTCTGTGCACCGGCCGAGGTGCCGGTGAAGGTGACCTGCCGGTTGCGCTGGTAACCATAGCTCGCGGTAACGAGCGGCCAGTAACCGGCGCGCGCCAGTTCCACACCGGCCCGGCTTTCACGCACCATAGCCCAGGCAATCCGGGTCTGCGGATTGTTGCTGAGGGCGATATCGGTGAGCTGAACCAGTGTCAGCGGACGGTTGATGTCAGGTTGAGGGGTGGCGTGTACCTGCAGACTTGCAATGCTGCAGGCAAGCGCGAACGCTGCATATGTCAGAAATCTGTGCATGGGCATCCATCAGGATTGCGTGACGGCGGTATCCGGCCCGGTCGCGGGGTAATGTGATGCTGTGACGCACGAACGCGGGATAAGTTCAGCGCAGGATGCGTCGGCCGGCGGCTATTTTCGCATTGCCGCTCATGGCCTGCGTGACGCGATACACTTTGATACAAAACCCCGCCGGCAGCCGCAAATTACCTGCGCGGCCCGGGCTAGAATCTGCAACGGCAAACAGCCCCACATCCACGGCACGCATGAGTACCCCCGACCATATTCTGGTGGTGGACGACGACACCGAAATCCGCAGCCTGTTGCAGGAGTACCTGTCGCGCCACGGATTTCGCGTCACCGCCGTGCCGGACGGGCGGGCCATGGACCGGGTGCTTGAAGACTCGCCTATTGATCTGGTCGTGCTCGACCTGATGCTGCCGGGCGAAGACGGTGTGAACCTCTGCCGGAGGTTGCGTGCCCGCTCCACCGTACCGGTTGTCATGCTGACCGCACGCGGCGAGGAAGCGGATCGCATTGCGGGACTGGAAACCGGTGCCGACGACTATGTGCCGAAACCGTTCAATCCGCGCGAACTGCTCGCGCGCATCAACAGCGTATTGCGGCGCGCGCGCCTGTTGCCGGAACAGCTTGCACCCGATGACGTTCGCCGGTTTGGCTTCGGTGGCTGGCAGCTGGATACCGCGAGCCGGCAGCTCACGTCGTCCGAGGGCGTGGTGGTGCCGCTCTCCGGCGCCGAATTCCGGCTGCTGTGCATCTTTCTCAAACATCCGAACGTGGTGCTGAGCCGCGAGCAGTTGATGGAGATGACGCAGGGCAGGGAAATGACGGCGCCGTTCGATCGCAGCATGGACGTCCAGGTCAGCCGTCTGCGTCAACGCCTGCGCGACGACGGGCGGGAACCGAAATTCATCCGCAGCGTGCGCGGCGAAGGTTACCTGTTTGCACAACAGGTGGAGGTTGAACGCTGATGCGCGTGTTGCCACGCTCGCTGTTCGGCAGGCTCGTGCTGATCCTGCTTATCGGATTGATCGGTGCGCAGCTGCTCAGTGCCGCCATCAGCCTCAGCGAGCGCGATCAGGCCTTGTTCAGATACAGCGACCAGCAATGGGCGCAACGCGACGCGGAAGCGGTGCAACTGCTGGATTCCGTTTCACCGGCAGAGCGTGAGCGCATCGCCGCGATTCTCACCACGCCGCGTCTGTTTGTCACGCTGACGCCGCAGCCCGCCGCCGAGGGGCAGCCCGATCAGGCCGCCGCGGAATTCCAGCAGATGTTGCGCGCGGTGCTCGGCGCAGAGCGTGACGTGCAAGTCGTCGTGGTCGAACGCGCCGAAGCATCCGGTGCGAGTGCGGTGCATTCGATCACCGAGGTGCGCCTCAAGGACGGCAGCTGGGTCAATTTCGATCATCCGCGACCCTGGCATGCCACCGATCGTCCGTGGCGGCTGCTGGCCGGTCTGGGTGTGTTGCTGGTGTCGGTGGTCGTGCTGTCACTGTTTGCGGTACGGCTCGCGACCCGCCCGCTCACTACACTTGCGAATGCGGCCGGCGAACTGGGGCGCGACATCCGCCGCGCGCCGATTCCGGAAACCGGACCGCAGGAAGTCAGGCGTGCCGCGCATGCCTTCAACGAGATG
>DASSOA010000134.1:0-12095 GCA_035701115.1 Gammaproteobacteria bacterium | reverse complement strand
CCTTCACCTATACGCCGAATGCCGGATTCACGGGCGACGACAGTTTCACGTTTACCGCAATTGATACCTCCATCAATACCGTCTCCGCGACCGCCACAGTGTCCCTGTCCGTCAGCCCGCCGCCAACCGCGGCCGTGAATCCGCTGGCCAACGATGCAACGTTGTCCCTGTACGAGAACCAGCCCTTGAACGGTTCGCTTTCCGCCGTGGACGCCAACGGCAATCCGCTGAGTTATGCGATCGCCACACAACCTGCGCACGGCAAGATTTCCGTCACCGCCGCCAGCGGCGCGTTTGTCTATACGCCCGACGCGGGTTACGCAGGCAAAGACAGTTTCACGTTTATCGCAACCGACACGGTCAGCAAACTTGCATCGTCGGCGGCGACAGTCACACTCAACGTCACCAGTCCGCCGCTCGCCGATGTCGCACCGCTGACCAGCGACACGGCTTTCACGCTGTTTGCCGGTACCAGCCTGAACGGGGCGCTGTCAGCGGTGGATGCAAACGGCAACGCGGTGAGTTACGCAATCGGCACCAAACCCAAGAATGGAACGGTCACAGTGACCGCTGCGACCGGTGCGTTCAGCTACACACCGAACGCCGGCTACACCGGCACCGACAGTTTTACGTTCACAGCCACCGATACCAAAACCAAACTCGCGTCCGCCGCGGCGACGGTATCGTTGACGATCGCGCCGGCACCGCCGGCTCCCGTGCATCACGGTGGTCCGCGCGGCGGCGGTGCATTCGGTTGGCTGACGCTCGTGTTGCTCGCGTTTGTAACGCTCTGGCGGAGTTTTACCGTGAAGTCATTTCGATATGCTGCGACATTCCGGTACATGTGGATTGCCGGTCCCCTTCTGTTTGTCGTGCTGAGTCGTTCCGTCGCAGCACAGGATGCCGCCGCCCCGTCTCCGAATCCCGCCGACGCGTGGTACCTCGGCGGTCAGGCGGGAATCATCAAACCCGACAGCAAACGCAATGCGAGCACACACGGCTTCCACAGCTGGGACCTGCTGTTCGGCAGGGAATTCGGGGACTACAGCCTGGAGTTCGCCTTTGCCTATCACGCCGACAACCCGCGCACGACCAACGACATCGCGAGCTGGACCAATTATGGCGCCAATGGCCTGTGGTATTTCAGACACCGGGATGCCAGCCGCTTCTCGCCATTTGCTTACGGTGGCGTGGGATTGCTGAATCAGTATCGCGGCGATAACAGCAAGGTGCGCAACCCGTATCTCGCCCTGGGTGCAGGATTCGACAGCACGTTTGGTCAACCTACACCGATCCGCCTGCGGGCCGACGTCCAGTTGCAGCATGTGTTTTCCGGCTACAACGATCTGATTCTGAGCGTGGGCCTGGTGATTCCGTTCGGCGGCAGTACACCAGCCTGGCAACCCGCGGCGCTGCCCACCCAACCCCCGCTGGAAGAATATCCGATGGCCTGGTGTACCGAGCGCGGCGGGCATCCCTACCTTTCAGATCAGGGCTGGGTTTGCCTGCCCGCTGCAGGATCATCCGACAACGGCGGCTGCGAATCGAAGGCAACGGATAAAGCCCACAACGCCGACAATCAGAAGCAACCCTGCCCGCCCCGCTGATGCAAAGCGCGCGCCTTGCCACAGGATTTCGGGCTCCGGATGCAAGTGCTATAGTTAGCGCGTTCCGCTCAGCATCAAAGGTGACAATATGACTCGTGCCGGCCTGAGTTTGCTTGTGCTTGCTGGATTGACGCCGGGCATCGCCGTCAGCGCCGCGGATGTCCCCGCTGCCGCGACCGTTGCCGCACCCGCGGCCACGTCAGCCCCCGCGGCGGCAGCTGAAGAAACTAGCACCGCCCCGGCCACCTTGCCGACACGCGGTATGGATATGGCCAACGTCGAACACATTTACGGCGCGCCGCTGCAGAAACTCCCGCCGGTTCCTGAAAAAGGTACGCCCAAGCATCCGCCCATCACGCGCTGGGTGTATCCGACCTTTGTGGTGTATTTCGAATACAATCACGTGGTTCATGCCGTCATCAAGGCGCATCCGTTCAAGAACAACGACGGCTGAATTACCGGCAGTTTTTTCCTGTCACACGCCCGGCGCATCGCCGGGCGTCTCGCATCCAGAACACGAAAATGAGCTCACACTACCGATTGCTTCCCGAATGGTCGCCGCAAAGCGGTGTCATGCTGACCTGGCCACGCAGCGACGGCGACTGGAGTCCGGATTATGCATCCGTGGAACGCTGCCACACCCAGCTCGCCAAGGAAATTTCCCTGCGCGAACAGGTCATCATCGTCTGCATGGATACGGCGCACGCCGAGCGTATCCGCCAGCTCGTGAAGACGGCGGGTGGGCGGCCCGAACGGCTGCATCTGTTTCCGTTTCCGTCCAACGACGCGTGGGCGCGGGATCACGGCCCCATCACGGTACTGAAGGACGGCAAGCCCACCTTGCTGGATTTCATCTTCAACGGCTGGGGCAGCAAGTACCCGCATGAGTTCGATAACCAGCTGACATTGAAACTGCATGCACGCGGTGCCTTCGGCACCACGCCGGTCGAAAGCATCGATCTGGTCATGGAAGGCGGCAGCATCGAGGTGGACGGCGAAGGTACGCTGCTTACCACCGAAAGCTGCCTGCTCAATCCGAACCGCAACCCGGGCCTGACACGCGACCAGATCGAAACCCGGCTGCGCCAGTATCTCGGGGTGGAACGCATCCTCTGGCTCAGGCACGGTGCCATCGAGGGCGACGACACGGACGGACACATTGACACTCTGGCGCGCTTCTGCGATCCGGCGACGATTGCCTATCAGGCCTGCGCCGACCAATCCGACCCGCACTACGCCGGACTCAAGGCCATGGAAGACGAACTGAAAGCCTTGCGTCGCAGCAACGGCGAGCCGTATCGCCTGGTCCCGCTGCCCTGGCCCGCCGCCGTCCACGACGACAGCGGGCGCCGACTGCCGGCCACCTACGCCAATTTCCTGATTGTGAACGGCGCGGTCCTGGTACCGACTTATAATGATGCGGCGGATGCCGCCGCGCTCAAGGCGCTGGCGGGGGCCTTTCTGGGGCGCAGCATTGTTCCCGTCATGTGCCGTCCGCTGATTTATCAATACGGCAGTCTGCATTGCGTGACAATGCAATTGCCGGCCGACGTGGTACCTGATCGAGTCTGACTATGGCGAAACAGAAAACTTTGCCGGTTGGCATCGTGCAGCAGACCTGCAGCAGCGATCGCAACGCCAATCTTGCCGCAAGCATCAAGGGCATACGCGAAGCCGCGAACCGTGGTGCAAAACTGGTGCTGTTGCAGGAGCTGCACACCGGTCTGTATTTTTGCCAGACCGAAGACACTGCGGTGTTCGATCAGGCGGAGCCGATTCCGGGACCTTCAACGCGGGATCTCGGCGCCGTCGCCAACGAACTCAAGGTGGTGATCGTGGCCTCACTGTTCGAGCGGCGTGCCGCCGGCCTGTATCACAACACCGCGGCGGTGCTCGAATCAGATGGCAGCCTGACGGGCGTGTACCGCAAAATGCACATCCCTGACGATCCGGGTTACTACGAAAAATTCTATTTCACGCCCGGTGATCTGGGATTTCATCCGATTCAGACCTCGGTCGGCCGGCTCGGCGTGCTGGTGTGCTGGGATCAGTGGTATCCGGAAGCGGCGCGCCTGATGGCGCTGGCCGGCGCGGAACTGCTGTTGTATCCGACGGCGATCGGCTGGACCGACGAAGACAGTGCGGACGAACAGGCGCGTCAGCGCGACGCGTGGATCACGATTCAACGCGCGCACGCCGTCGCCAACGGGCTGCCGGTGGTGGTCGCAAACCGGGTCGGCAGAGAAGCAGACCCCTCCGGCAGCTCGACCGGAATCCGGTTCTGGGGTTCGAGCTTCGCCTGTGGTCCGCAGGGTGAAATGCTGGTCCAGGCCGGTACTGATGCGCCCGACGTGCTGATGGCCGAACTGGACATGGGCCGTTCGGAAGCCGTGCGCCGTATCTGGCCGTATCTGCGCGACCGGCGCATTGATGCTTATCCGGATCTGTTGAAACGCTTTCGCGATTGAATTGTCCATTTATTCCGGCGCCCCGCACCGAGCGGTGAGATCGCCGTGTTTTATCCACACCCCGCGCTGCGGGGTGGATGCATTTGTGTGACCGATACATGACGATCAAAACCCTCACTCCAGTTCTTCCCGGCCCCACCCGACCGGCCGTGCGCTGGGGGCAGCTTTACGGAAGCAGTTCCGCGCTTGCGCTGGCGACCGCGGCGCAGCAGGCGTCCGCGCCCATGCTGGTGGTCGCGCCATCGGCTCGCGAAGCGGAACAGCTGCGGGACGAACTCGATTTCTACCTCAAAGGCAGCACCCTTCCGCTGATGCTGTTCCCCGACTGGGAAACGTTGCCGTACGATGTCTTTTCCCCGCATCAGGACATCATCTCGCAGCGGCTCGCGGTGCTCGCGCAATTGCCCGATCTGAAGCAGGGCATTGTCATTGCCGCGGCTCCAACGCTGCTCCAGCGCCTGGCACCGCCCGCCTACGTGCTGGGCGGAAGCTTCCTGCTCAGTGTCGGTGAACGCCTCGATCCCGAGGCAATGCGCCAGCGCCTGACCGCCGCCGGTTATGCGTCGGTCTCGCAGGTCATGGAACACGGCGAGTTCGCCGTGCGCGGTGCGTTGCTCGATATTTTTCCAATGGGCAGTCCGACACCGTTCCGCATTGATCTGTTCGACGAGGAAATCGAATCGATTCGCCGTTTCGATCCGGAAACCCAGCTGTCGCAGGAAAAACTGGATTCCGTGCGTCTGCTGCCGGCACGCGAATTCCCGCTCGACGAAAACGGGATCAAGGGGTTCCGCCAGCGTTATCGCGCCCGCTTCGAAGGCGATCCACAGCAGCACGTGGTATATCGCGATGTCAGCAACGGACTGGCGCCCGGCGGCATCGAATATTATCTGCCGTTGTTCTTCGACGCGACCGCGACACTGTTCGATTATTTGCCGGCAAATGCCCTGGTTGCCATGTTGCACGACATCAGCGGTGCACTGGCACAGTCCACGCAACAAATCGGCGAGCGATACGAACAGCGCCGGCATGACATCGAACGGCCGCTGCTGCCGCCACAGGAAGTCTGGTGCGAAGTGGAGCAGATTGAGGCGGCCCTGACATCCCGTCCGGGCATCCGGTTGCAAAGCGCTGAATGGGCTGATGCGGACGCACACAATTTCAATACCGCCGCGCCGCCTCCGCTGCGCGTCGAAAGCCGCGCGGAAGAACCTGTCGAAAAACTGCTGACGTTTCTCCACAGCTTCGCGGGGCGCGTACTGTTTGCAGCGGAATCCACCGGCCGCCGCGAATACCTGCTCGAAATGCTGGCGCGGCGCGATCTCAAACCGGCCGTGGTGGACGGTTGGCGGGATTTTCTCGATGGCTCGGCACGAATCGTGCTGTGTGTCGCGCCGCTGGAACGCGGTCTGTTGCTGCCGGACGCGGGTCTTGCGGTCGTTGCAGAAGAGCAGCTGTTCGGCCAGCGCGCACGCCAAAGCGGCCGGCGCGCCGCCCGACGCGATCCCGAAAGTATCATTCGCGATCTCGGCGACCTGGCTCCCGGCGCGCCCGTGGTTCACGAAGAACACGGCGTCGGTCGCTATCTCGGCTTGCAGATTCTGAATCTGAGCGGCATCACCACCGAATTTCTCACCCTGGAATACGCAGGCGGCGACAAACTCTACGTCCCGGTCTCGTCCCTGCATCTGATCACCCGCTACAACGGCAGCACGCCTGAAACCGCGCCATTGCACCGGCTGGGCAGTGACCAGTGGCAGAAAGTCCGGCGCCGCGCGGCGGAACAGATTCGCGACGTCGCGGCGGAACTTCTCGACATTCACGCGCGCCGCGCAGCACGTCAGGGCTACGCGTTCAAATTGTCTGAAATGGATTATCAGGCGTTCACTGAAAGCTTCCCCTTCGACGAAACGCCCGATCAACTTACCGCAATCAATGGCGTGATCGAAGACATGACTGCCGGCAGACCGATGGATCGTGTGGTGTGCGGCGACGTCGGCTTCGGCAAGACCGAAGTCGCGGTACGCGCCTCGTTCATCGCCGCGCAGGCAGGCAAGCAGGTTGCCGTGCTCGTTCCCACTACCCTGCTCGCCCAGCAACACTATCAAACCTTCCGCGACCGCTTTGCCGACTGGCCAATCCGCGTGGAGGTTCTGTCGCGTTTCCGCACCGGCAAGCAGCAGAACGAAGTGGTGCGCGCACTGGCCGAAGGCAAGGTAGAGATTGTGATCGGCACGCACGCGCTGCTGCGCGACGAAATCAAGTTCAAGGATCTCGGCCTGGTGATCATTGATGAGGAACATCGCTTCGGCGTGCAGCACAAGGAGCGCCTGAAGAAACTGCGGGCAGAGGTTGATATGCTGACACTGACCGCGACGCCAATTCCCCGCACGCTGAATATGTCGCTGGCCGGGTTGCGCGATCTTTCCATTATTGCCACGCCGCCTGCGGAACGCCTGGCCGTGAAGACGTTTGTCAGCGAGTGGCAGGATGCATTGATTCAGGAAGCCTGCTTCCGTGAGATCAAACGCGGCGGCCAGGTCTACTTCATGCATAACAGCGTCGAGACCATTGACAAGGCAGCGGCACGCATTGCAGGGCTGGTGCCCGGCGCCGAAGTCCGTGTTGCACACGGTCAGATGCATGAGCGCGAACTCGAACAGGTGATGCTGGATTTCTATCACCGCCGGTTCAACGTACTGGTGTGCACCACGATCATCGAGAGCGGTATTGATGTGCCCACCGCCAATACCATCATCATCGACCGGGCCGACAAGCTGGGACTTGCGCAGTTGCATCAATTGCGCGGCCGGGTCGGCCGCTCGCACCATCGCGCCTACGCCTATCTGATCACGCCACCACGCAGCCTGATGACGGCCGATGCCATCAAGCGCCTGGAAGCCATCGAGTCGCTGGAAGAACTGGGCGCCGGCTTCACGCTCGCAACTCACGATCTTGAAATCCGGGGTGCCGGCGAACTGCTCGGTGAGGAACAGAGCGGCCAGATCCATGAAGTCGGTTTCACGCTCTATACCGAATTGCTGGAACGTACCGTGCGTGCACTCAAGGAAGGTCGCAGCGTGGACCTGGAAGCACCGCTGGATCACGGTCCCGAAATCGATCTGCACCTGCCGGCGTTGCTGCCAGCCGATTACATGCCCGATGTGCATCTGCGGCTGACACTCTACAAACGCATCGCCGGAGCAAAGAACAAGGTGCAACTCGATGAGCTGCAGATCGAGATGATTGATCGTTTCGGCCTGCTGCCGCCGCCCGCGAAAACACTGTTCCGGATTGCCGAGCTGAAACTGAAAGCCGTCCCGCTGGGCGTGCGCAAGATCGAAGCCGGACCGTCCGGAGGACGGTTGCTGTTCGGAGCCACCCCCCAGGTGGACCCCATGACGGTCATCAGGATGATTCAGCAACAGCCCGGGCACTACCGTCTCGATGGTCCCGACAAACTGCGATTCATGCTCGATCTGCCAGACGGCGACCAGCGTATTGCTGCCGTCGAGGCGTTGCTGGACCGGCTCGGCCGTGAAGCAGCCGCGGCTTAAACTTGCTAGACTGCGCCGGCAATGACACCGCTACAGGAATTGACGTGAACCGCCTGATCAGCCGCTTCGCACTGACCTTATTGCTGTTATGCGTCTGGAGCGCCGCTCATGCAGCGACCTCCGGCGCACCCGCTACCAACGGCGCCAATGCCAACACCAGCTGGTACGACGTGGAATTGATCGTGTTCCGCTACACCGATCCTCAAGCCGGCGATCTCGAAACCTGGCCGGCCGACCCCGGCACACCGGACTGGAAAGACGCGAGTCCGCTGATCGTGCCGGTCGCGGGCAGCACGAACGACGCGCTGACGCCGCTGCTGCAGATTCCGGGGCATCAGCTCGATAACGACTGGAACCGCCTCGCGCATTCGCACGATTACGAACCGTTGCTGCACGTTGCCTGGACCGAACCGCTTGCCGATCATGCCACTGCCGCGTCCATACAAATCGGCGTACCGCCGGCTCCGCCGGCCGCTGAATCGGTACCGGGCCTTGCACCGTCGCCTGCGCCTGCGGCAACGATCACACCCGCATCGCCGGTACCCGCGCCAGTGCCAACACCGGTTTACGGTACCGCCAAGTTCAGCCAGTACGGTCCCTATCTGCATTTCGATCTGGATCTGGTCTGTCAGGGGCCCATCGCCAAACACGAGTTTCAGGCACCGGCAGAGGGAACGGTTTCGGGTACCGTTGCTGCCACGCGCACAAATGCTTTGCAGGACATGGATATGCCTGCGCAGGGCGCTGCGACTCCACAGCTGCAATGGTATCGGATGACACAGGATCGCCGGATTGAAGCGGGTAAATTGAACTACTTCGATAATCCGATGTTCGGCGTGCTGGTGCTGGTAACGCCGCATCCGCTTACGGCAACCCACTAGTTTCACGCATCCCGAGCGCGGTCAATCAAACAGTCGGCAGCAGCGCCTCCAGCAACGCCCGCACCTGGTCCATACCCTGCTTGAGGTAACGCTCGATCTCGGCGTGTATCCCCTCTTTGCCTTTGCCCGCCGCCCAATTCGCGATTACCGCGCAGCAGGCATAGGCGAGCTGCAACTCGCGCGCCAACGCGGCTTCAGGCATTCCCGTCATCCCGACGACGTCGCAGCCGTCCCGTTCAAGCCTGTTTATCTCCGCGGCCGTTTCCAGCCTCGGACCCTGCATCGCCGCATAGGTACCCTGGGTGATGCATGTCAAACCGGCAGTTTTCGCGGCATCTATCAGCTTCTGACGCAAAGCCGGATCATACGGTTCGGAAAAGTCGACATGCGTGACCTGTTCCAGATCCTGCTCAAAAAAAGTATGCGCGCGGCCATACGTGTAGTCGATCAACTGGTCCGGAAATGCAAGCGCCCCCGGCACCATATCCGCGCGTATGCCGCCTACCGCGGCGATAGCCAGCACGCGACGTACGCCGATGCTTTGCAGCGCCCAGATATTGGCCCGGTAATTAACCCGGTGAGGCGGAATCGTATGCGCATAGCCGTGCCGTGGCAGGAAAACGACGTCATGGCCGGCGAATCGCCCGTGCGTCAGCGGACCTGATGGTTCGCCGTAGGGCGTGTGCACCATCTCGCGGCGCGTAATTTCCAGACCGTTCAGCGACGTCAGCCCGGTACCCCCTATGATGGCAAGATCAGTCATGCAGCGATCCCGTTTATCAATCGTTGAATTTGAATACCGTCAATCCCGCAGCGCATAGATCGCAGGCAGATTGCGCAGATAATGCTTGTAATCCATGCCGCAACCAAACACGTAGCGGTCGGGAACAGTCAGGCCTGTAAAATCCGGCGTCAACTGTCTGGTTGCACGATCATGAAGCTTGCGCACCAGCACGGCGGTCCGCACTTCCCGCGCACCCAGTTCACGGCACGCCTGGACCAGACTGGCGAGCGTCAGTCCTTCATCAAATATATCGTCAATCAGCAACACGGTTCGATTTTCCAGTGATGTCTGCGGGCGTGCGATCCACTGCAAATCCCCACCCTGGGTCGCGCCGCGATATCGCGTGGCGTGGACGTAATCGAGTTGCAGTGGAAAGTCGAGCTTCGCAGTCAGCCAGCCCGTCAGCATCAAGCCACCGTTCAGCACGCAGATCACCAGCGGATCGGTGCCGGCGAGCTGGGCTGTAATGCGCGCAGCCATGCCGTGCACAGCGTTCGTTATGGCTTGCTCGTCGTACAGCAGCTCCGCATCACGACGGATTCGATCAATCTCCGCGAGCAGGTTTTTCCCCACGTGAATTCGGTCCTTATGATCGGTTCACGATCAGCGATTCAGGCAGTAGCAATGTACGGGTCGGGAAGGCAATTTCTGCGCCGTGACGCTCGATGATATCCGCAACCTGCAACAGTATCTTTTCCTTGACGTCGAGAAATTCGGCCCAGTTGCGGGTTCTGGTAAAGGCATAAAGAAAGAAATTCAGCGACGACTCGGCAAAGGTATCGAAATACACCATCAGCGTCTGACTCTGGTCTATCCCATCGTGCTGTTTGAGCAGTTCCCGAACCTCACCCAGAATCGCCGGCACCTTCTGGATGTCGTCGTAGCGCAAACCGATGGTCTCGAAGATACGCCGATTCGACATCCGTGACGGGTTTTCTACCACAATGCTGGTAAACACCGCGTTTGGCACGTAGATCGGGCGCAATTCGAAATTCCGTATCACCGTGCGCCGCCAGCCGATCTGCTCGACCGTTCCCTCGATGGCACGATCCGGCGAGCGGATCCAGTCGCCAACCGCAAACGGGCGATCCAGATAAATCGTCAGTCCGCCGAAGAAGTTCGCCAGCATGTCCTTCGCTGCGAAACCGACGGCCAGCCCACCGATGCCGCCGAATGCCAGCAGTCCGGAGATATTGACGCCGATGCTCTGCATCGCGACCAGACCGAACGTGATCACAACCGAAATGCGCAACAGTTTGCCGATTGCCTCAATCGTCGTCTGATCGGCGCCGGTCCCGTCACGCAGATGGCGTTGCAGAAAGCTTGCTTCCGCCTCCCGGATGAACCGAAACAGAAACCAGCCCACAACCAGCGTCAGGCCCAGTTCACGTACCTTCTCGACAATCGCAAAAATGGCAGCCGCAGTGTGCAGCCGCACGATATCAGCCGCAAACGTGATGCCGAGCAACCAGATGGCGGCGCTGACGGGTTTTGCAGCCGCCACCAGCAGCGCGTCGTCCCAGATGTTCGCGGTCTGCTGCGCGCGTCGAAACAGGCGGCGCCACGCTACGCGGACCACAAAATCAGTCAGTAACGCCAGGAAAACCGTCAGAAATACGCCCACTACCCAGGCGTCGCGTCCCATCAGGTTGTTTAACCAGTGTAGAAAAGTGTTCATCTTTCAGCTCATGTCCGTCAGTGGCCCGGCACAATGCCTCGTTTCAGGTCAACGTGAATGCACCTGCACCATGGTAACGTTCGAGCGCCGCACGTGCATCCCGCCAGTCTGCGCCAGCCATCAATTCCTCTCGCGGCGTACCCTTGCCACCGTGCAGCCGCGTCAATCGCCACTGCCGTTGCGGATCAGAAACATCCTTCATGTTGTCGAGAATCTCGATCACACCCGCGCGGTTATTGCAGACCGGCAACATGTCGCAACCGGCGGACAGCGCAGCATGCGCGCGATCCGTATAACTGCCCGCCCCTGCCGCGCCGTGCATGGACAGATCGTCGCAGAAAACGGCGCCACCGTATTCAAGCGCGCCGCGCAATTCCGAACCGATCCACTTCCTTGATAGGCTCGCCGGAACGGAATCGACGTTCGGATAAACCACATGCGCCATCATGATGGCCGGGATGTCCATCCGGATCAGGCGTTGGTAGGGTTTCAGGTCGCGATTGCGGATTTCTGTCAGCGAACGAGTATCAACCGGCAGCATGTGATGCGAGTCCCCCGCCACTGCACCATGCCCGGGAAAATGCTTTGCACAGGCGGCCATACCCGCGCGCCGCATGCCGAGCACCCATGCACGCGCCAGTTCGCCCACAGCTTTCGGATCGCGATGCAGCGCCCGGTCGCCGATCACCGTGCTGACATTCATGTCCAGATCAACTACCGGTGCAAAACTGAGATCCACTCCGGCTGTGCGCAATTCCGACGCCAGCAGCCAGGCCATCTGTTCCGTGAACCGCAGACCCTGCTCCGGATTCTGGTCATACAGCGTTCCGTAGGCTCTTGCCGGCGGCAATTCGGTGAACTGATCGCGAAACCGCTGCACGCGTCCGCCTTCGTGATCAACTGCAATCAACAGCGGCGGCGAACGCAGGTTGTGCAAGTCACGCGTCAATGCGCTCAGCTGCTCCGGATCGGCATAGTTGCGGGTGAACAAAATCACTCCACCGACCAGCGGGTGCGTGAGGAGTTCGCGGTCTTCGGCGCCAAGAACCGGATCTTGAATGTCAATCATCAATGGCCCAAGACTCACCGGATTCACTCCCGCTCGAACAAGGCAATTGAC
>DASSOA010000133.1:0-6757 GCA_035701115.1 Gammaproteobacteria bacterium | reverse complement strand
TCTGGCGAGGGATTTTCTTTGCGACCGGCGTGCTCATGGCAGGCAGCGTGATCGTACTTGCGGCATCCTACTGGCGCACGCGCAAACTCGAACCGATGCCGCTGGCCGTGACGGTTATCGCACTGGTGCTGGGCGGCGTGACGCTGATCTCGCACGACCCGGTCTTCATCAAATGGAAATTCAGCATCGTCGAGTGGCTGTTCGGACTGGTGTTCCTCGGCAGCCACTTCCTGCAACGGCCGCTGATCCAACGCATGCTGGAAGCGCAGATCACGGTTCCCGGTCCGGTCTGGAAACGGCTCAATCTGATGTGGGCCGGATTCTTTCTGCTGCTCGGATGCATCAATGTGTTCGTGATCTACCACTTCGACACCGCAACCTGGGTGAAATTCAAGGTCTGGTGGTCCACCGGCGCCATGCTGGCGTTCGTCATCCTGCAGGCGCTGTACATGGGCCGGCACATTCAGGATCGTGAAGCACAATGAGCATGTGGTACGCCATCCTGTCTGACGACGTGCCGGACTCGCTGTCGCGCCGCGCACCCGCGCGCCCCGCGCACCTGCAGCGGCTCGAAGCGCTGAAACAGCAGGGACGCCTGCTGCTGGCCGGGCCGCATCCGGCGATTGACGCAAAAGATCCCGGCCCCGCCGGTTTCACCGGCAGCCTCGTGATTGCGGAGTTCGAATCGCTCGACGAGGCAAAACGCTGGGCCGACGCGGACCCTTACGTGGCCGCCGGTGTCTATGCCCGCGTCAGCGTCAAACCGTTCAACAAGGTGCTGCCGTGACCATCGTGGAAAATATCCGCGGCGCGCTGGAACAGCACCTGCATCCCCAGTTTCTGGAAATCGTGGATGACGGTGCAAAACACATCGGTCATGCACACGAAGGCAGCGGGCATTTCACGGTGCGCGTCACCGCAGCCGCCTTTGCCGGCAAAACCAGAGTGCAGCGCCACCGCATGGTGTACGAAGCACTCGAACCCCTGCTCCACAACGGCATTCATGCGCTGAGCATCGAGGCTCAGGCGCCTGAAGGAACTGTTTCTGATTAACCCAACGTACGAGGACTCTTTATGCGCATTTCTGTCTCACGTTTTCTGCTGATCGCCGCGGCAGCACTGCTGCTCGCAGCGTGCAACGGTGGCAAATCCACCGATAACAGCACGGTTCTCGCAACCGTGAACGGCACGCCGATCACCAACGACATGTTCCGTGCCTATGTGCGCACGCTGACGGGCGGCCAGGAGCCGCAGCTCGATGCGCAGAAACGCCAACTGGTACTGGATCGCCTGATCGACATGACCGTGCTGGCGCAAACCGCCGAAAAGGACGGTCTCGCCAAGGATCCGAAAGTAGCGGCAGAACTCGCCGTGCAGCACAAGGCGCTGCTGGCGCAGTCGCAGGTCCGCAAATATCTGGACGAGCATCCCGTTACGGATGACCAGATCAAGGCCGAATACGACAAGCGCGTGAAGAGCATGCCGGGACAGGAATTCCGTGCCCGCCACATTCTCGTGTCCAACGAGAAGCTTGCAAAGAGCATCATCGAGCAGCTCAAGCACGGCGCCAATTTCGCGACGCTGGCCAAGAAATACTCGAAGGATGGTTCCGCCAAGAGTGGCGGTGAACTGGGCTGGTTCTCGCCCGACCAGATGGTGCCGGAATTTTCCAAGGCGGTGGAAGGTCTGAAGAAGGGCCAGTTCACCACCACACCGGTTCAAACCCAGTTCGGCTGGCACGTGATTCAGCTTGAAGACACCCGCAGCCAGCCGGCGCCGTCGCTGGACAGCATGCGTCAGCAACTCGAAAACGAATTGCAGGGGCAGAACATCCAGAACTACGTAAACGGCCTGCGCAGCGCCGCCAAGGTGGACATCAAGAAGACGGACAACACGCCCGCCAAACCGGCTCAGGCCCCGGCGCCGAAAGCCGCTAATAATCAGAAGTAATCCGCCGCTTCACGGCAAACAGAACGGCCGGCAATTCTGCCGGCCGTTTTTTATTGCGCGATTGTCACGTGCCCGCGCAGAGTTGGAAACGCCTAGCGACGATTTTGCAGCACGTCGAATACCGCGCGGATTTTTTCCAGCCGCCCGCGGTTTGCGCCGACATCGAACAAGCCCAGCCGCGCAATGGAACGCAACTGGATATCATGGGTGGCCGGCGATAGATAGAATTCGACTTCGTCCACCGCGGAATCGGGCTGATAGTAATACTGGGACGGCCTGTCGTGATTTTCCGTCGGATATTCGACGCGCAGATAGGTGCTGTGATTGGATACCAGGCGCGCATCGCCCACCGCAAATATCGCCTTGATGAGATCCAGCCGCGCCTGATTGCGGTTCGACGAATACTTGATCGGCGCAATGTAATGATCGGGATCGGCATCCTGCGAGGAGATGCAGTCGCGCTTGGGCGGGCATGGAGCAAGTTTGCCCTGACGAACCCCGAAATCCGGCGTGAGCACGGTGCTGCAGGCGCTTGTGACCAGCACCAGTAACGCGACCAAACCCGCTTTCATGTCATGCATATCAGCGCCATTCTACCAAACCGGTGACTGCCGTCACCTTACTCCCCCAGCAGGCGCCGGAACGCCGCTTCGTCCAGTATCGCGACGCCGAGCCGCTGCGCATCGGCGAATTTGGAACCCGGCTCCGCGCCCACCACCACATAGTCGGTCTTCTTCGACACGCTGCCGCTGACCTTGCCGCCCAGTTCCTGGATGCGCTGTTTGGCTTCGTCGCGTGTCATGCCCGACAGCGTGCCGGTCAACACCAGGGTCTTGCCGGCGAATGCGCCGGAGCGATCCGCACTGGCAGGTTTCACGTCAGGCCAATGTACCCCGGCTGTGCGCAAACCCTGAATGACGGCGCGATTGCCCTGCTGATGGAAAAATGCCCCGATCTGTTCCGCCACGGTGGGGCCAATCCCGGCAATCTGCCTGAGTTCAAGCCCCGCCAGCCGCTTGTCCAGTTCGCCCGGGCCTGGCCCGTGCCCCGCAAGCCGCTGCTTCTCATAGTCCGCCGCCGCCGTTTCGAGCGCCTCCAGACTGCCAAAATGATTCGCCAGATCGGCGGCCGTGGTTTCGCCGACATTGGGAATCCCCAGTGCGATGAGAAAACGCGTCAGCGTGGTGCGCTTGCTGCGTTCGATGGCCGCCAGCAGGTTTGCCACGGATTTCTCGCCCCAACCTTCGCGTGCTTTCAACACGCCGGCATGTTTTGCCAGATGGTAGATATCAACCGGCGACGTGAGCAGGTTTTCATCCACCAGTTCCTCGACCAGCTTTTCGCCCATGCCTTCGATATCCATGGCGCGGCGCGAGGCAAAATGCCGCAACGATTCCTTGCGCTGCGCCGCACAGAACAACCCGCCCGTACAGCGCGCCACGGCTTCGCCTTCCGGACGGATCACCTCCGAGCCGCACACCGGACAGTGCGACGGCAATTTGACGCGCGCCGCATGACGCGGACGGTGTTCCGCCACAACGCGCACCACTTCCGGAATCACGTCGCCGGCGCGCCGGATGACCACGGTGTCGCCGATGTGAATATCCTTGCGTTCGATTTCATCCATGTTGTGCAGCGTGGCATTGCTCACCGTCACGCCGCCCACAAACACCGGTTCCAGTCTCGCCACCGGCGTCAACGCACCGGTGCGCCCCACCTGGAATTCGACTGCGCGCAACTTGGTGGTCTGTTCCTCGGCCGGAAACTTATGCGCCAGCGCCCAGCGCGGTGCACGCGCCACGAACCCCAGTTCCTGCTGCTGCGCGAGGCTGTCAACCTTGTACACCACGCCATCAATGTCAAACGGCAGTTTTGCCCGACGCTCCGCCATTTCCCGGTGGTAGGCCAGACAGCCTTCGACCCCCGACACCGTACGCACATATTTCGAAACCGGGAAGCCCCATTTGCGCAATTGCGCGAGAATTTCGCTGTGCCGTTGCGGCAGGGTGTCGGGCCTCACGACGCCGACACCGTAGGCATAAAACGACAGTCGGCGGCTGGCTGTAATGCGGGGATCGAGTTGTCGCAGACTGCCCGCCGCCGCATTGCGCGGATTGGCAAACAGCTTGTCGCCCTGCTTCGCCTGTGCCGCGTTGAGCTTGTCGAAATCCGCCTTCGACATGTACACCTCGCCGCGCACTTCGAGCACCGCAGGATAGCCGCTCTCCATGAGCCGCAGGGGAATGGATGGCACGGTGCGCACGTTATGGGTCACGTCTTCGCCCGTGGTGCCGTCGCCACGCGTTGCCGCATTGACCAGCAGTCCGTTTTCGTAACGCAGGCTGATTGCAAGCCCGTCCATTTTCGGTTCGGCGACGTAGTGAACCGGCTGTTGCTGGCCGAGGCGTTCCCGCACCCGCCGGTCGAAATCGCGCGCTTCGTCCTCGCTGAATGCGTTGTCCAGCGAAAGCATGGGAATCTCATGACGAATTTCGCCGAACTCGGAAACCGGCGCGGCACCGACGCGCTGCGTCGGCGAGTCCGCTGTGACGAGTTCCGGGTGTTCGGCCTCCAGTTGCTGCAGTTCGCGGAACAGGCGATCGAATTCGGCGTCGGAAATTTCCGGCGCGTCCTGGACGTAATAGAGGTAGTTGTGGCGGTTGACCGCTTGGCGCAGTTGCTCGACGCGTTGGGTTACCCTGGCATCCGCCGCGTGCGTCATGTCATTGCCGCGCGTGGAGTTGTACGCGCCGCTGAAAATCAATAATGCGCTCGCGAATGTGATGCGCGGTCTGGCGCGTCAGTGTGCTGCGGGTTTCGTCCAGCACCTCGCCGCCCAGTTGCTGCGCGAGATTCCGCGCCGTCGCCAGCATGTCGGCGTATGCATCAACGCCGTCCTGCGGACCCGGCAACAGCAGAAACAGCGTGAGGCCCGGGAAAACCTGTTCCGCCATCTTTTCCGGTTCCAGTGCGCCCGGCTCCACCATGCTGGCCACGCTGAACACGGATTTGCCGGAATCGCCTTTGAACAGGCGATGGAATATGTGATAGCGGCCGTACTTGAGGCCGGTCGCGCCGAGCGATTCCAGCACCTTCGCGCCCTCGAAGGCTGCACCGTCGCGCGCCGCGACATGCAACGCCAGGATCAGTTGTTCGTCGCTGCCGGATCTGGCGCCGGCCGACGGCGCATCCAATTCGACACGCGGCGCGGTGGCCTCAAGCGCGGAAACGTCGTCCAGCTCGTCGCGAATTCCGGAACTCCCGCCCAGCACCGGTGACTTGCGCTGCGATCCGGCCGGCGGTTTGGCATCGTCACGCTTGCGATTCTGGCGCGACAGCAGGTACACGCCGGCGACAATCACCACGCCGATCAAAACCAGAATCAGGCGCAGTTCCCACATGTCTGCCTCACATTGCGGCGATGCGCACCGCTTCGTCCACGTCTACGGCGACCAGGCGCGACACGCCCGGTTCGTGCATGGTGACACCGACCAGCTGATTGGCGAGTTCCATGGTGCCCTTGTTGTGTGTAATGAACACAAACTGCACGCGGTCCGACATGCCGCGCACCAGATCGCAGAAGCGGCCGATGTTGGCTTCATCGAGCGGTGCATCCACTTCGTCCAGCATGCAGAACGGCGCCGGATTCAGCTCGAAAATCGAAAACACCAGCGCCACCGCGGTAAGCGCCTTCTCGCCGCCCGACAGCAGGTGAATCGTGCTGTTGCGCTTGCCGGGCGGCCGCGCCATGATCGCCACGCCGGCATCCAGCAGTTCCTCGCCCGTCAATTCCAGGTAAGCGTGACCGCCGCCAAACAGTTTGGGAAAACTCGCCTGCAACCCGGCATTGACGCGATCGAAGGTTTCCTTGAAACGGGTGCGCGTTTCGCGATCAATCTTGCGAATCGCGTTCTCAAGCGTGGTCAGCGCCTCGGTCAGGTCCGCCAGCTGCTTGTCGAGATATTCCTTCTTCTCCGAATCCTTGGCGAAATCATCAATCGCCGCCATGTTGATCGGGCCGAGGCGGTTGATCTTCTGCTCGATGTCGCTGAGTCGTTCCACCCAGGTTTGGAGTGCGGCCTCTTCCGGCATGCCTTCCAGTACCTGTTCCAGCGTATAACCTTCCTCGGTCAGTTGCTCCACGAGCGTCTGACGGCGCACGCGCAATTCCTGGCTGCCGAGCCGCAATTGCTGCACTTCGTCGCGCAGCGCTTCGGCCGCGCGTTCTTTCGACATGCGGGTCTGTTCCAGTTCACGCAGCGCCTCCGCTACGCTCTCGACCGCATTGCGGGCTTCGGCAAGTTCGGCATCCATGCGGGTACGCTGCTCGAGCAGTTCGTTAAGCTCGGCTTCGTGCTGCTTGATCGGCGCCGCCGCGTCGTCAATTGCATGCTGCAGTTCGCTGGTGCGCGCTTCGAGCTGCGCCAGTTGGGTCTGCATCCGGCCCATGTTCTTGGCGGTGGAATCCTTCAGCGAACGGCGCGATTCGAGTTTGAGCGCGAGTTCATGCGCCGATTCGCGATCCGTCCTTGCCTGCTCGCGCGCCGCATTGAGCGCCGCGTTCAGACTGTCGCGCTCCTGCTGCAGTGTCTCCCGGCGACCTTCCAGCCTGTGCAGCGTTTCGACCGCCTGCTCGATGCGGGTACGCGCATCCTTCAACTCGGCTTGGGCACCGGCAATGACACTGGATAGTTCCTTGCCTTCGCTGTCGAGCCGGTCAATTCGTTCGGTCACCTGCTGCAACTGCGTACGTGCCGCATTCAGACGTGCAGTCATATCCGCAACGTCGCGGTGCGCCCGGTTCACG
>DASSOA010000132.1:0-9509 GCA_035701115.1 Gammaproteobacteria bacterium | reverse complement strand
GCCGTAAAAAAGCCACAAGCCCTTCTTGGACAGTGAGCGGTTCGGGACCATTACGATGCGCTGGGAAGCCGCATCGGGCTCGATTGCCAACATGCTCGCAACCACCCCGCGGCACGCGCCGCTGTGCACCTTGCGGGGACTTCAGCTTTTGGAAGCTGGCGCATTGCCCCCGCAAATCAGGCGGAAAACCGGGCGTGTATGCTACTGCATGAGGCCCGATTGGCGCAACGGAGCGCGCCCCGATTACGCCGCCTCAGTGCAGGCACGAGCGCACCGGCGGCATGAAACGGCATGGGACGTCACCCCATCAAGCGCGAAATTGCCCCGGCAAGATGGCGGCCAGCGGCGGTAGCCTGCGGATCCGGGGCGTGCGGCACTTCGCCCAGCAACGGCGCCGCAATCGCCTCGCGCAGCGTCGCCAGATTTTCCCGTGCCCGTGGAAATTCCGCGGCAATGCCATTGGCAACCCAGCCGGCAAGTTGCAGGCCGTCCTCACGGATCGCCCTCGCGGTCAGCACGGCGTGATTCAGGCAGCCGAGCCGCATGCCCACCACCATGATCACCGGCAACTCCAGGGCACGGGCGAGTTGCGGCAGCGCAATTTGATCCGACAGCGGCACGCACCATCCGCCCACACCCTCCACGATCGTGATTTCGCTGCGCGCGGACACGTGAGCATACGCATCCAGAATCGGCTGCAACTCGATCCGGACGCCGGCTTCCGCGGCGGCAATATGCGGCGCGATGGGCGGTTCAAATGCGTAGGGGTTTACCAGTTCATACGGCAACGGGACCGACGCGCTCTGCTGCAATGCAAGCGCGTCTTCGTTGCGCAATCCATCCGGCGTGCGCATTGAACCGCTGGCCACCGGTTTCATGCCCGCACTGCGCAGACCGGCCGCGGCAAACGCGCGCAGCAGCCCGCAGCTGATGCGGGTTTTACCGATTTCCGTGTCAGTTCCAGTTACAAACCATCCAGCCATCAGTCGTTTCCTCGTTCCCGGTTTCGCAATTTGCCGCGCAATTGTTCCGGCGACACGCCACCCCGCCGATCGGCATATGCCGTATCGGGCCGGAACACCGGCGCCCATGCCGTGCCGTACACGACTTCGTACGTTGCGGGCAGACGCCCGTCACGCCGCGACTTCTCGTATGCGGCGGACAATTTGCGCATTCGTTCGCGACCGGTAAGATTGCGCGCACGGCCCGCCGTCACGTTATGCGCTCCGATCCGCTTGAGGTCGCGCATGAGTGCGAACACATCTTCATACGTCATCGTGATGTGCTCGACATCCATGACCGGCTCCACAAAGCCGGCACGGATCAATGCGTCACCGATGTCGTGCATATCCACGAATCCGTTCACGTGCGTCGCACCGTCCACTTCGCTCCAGGCGGCACGCAATTCCTGCAAGGTGTCGGGGCCCAACGTACTGAACAACAGCAGCCCGTGCGCCGCGGTCACGCGGCGCAGTTCGCGCAGGCAGCCGTCAAGATCGTCGCACCACTGCAGCATCAGATTGGAAAACACCAGATCGAAGCCGGCATCGGCAAACGGCAACGCAGCCGCATCCGCGCACACCAGCGCCGGCGGTCGGAGCCAGAACCGGCGCCGGGTTTGCCGCAGCATCGCCGGCGCAAAATCGGCCGCCACAACCTGCGCGTTGCGGTAATAGCGCATCAACTCGCGCGTTGCACGCCCGGTTCCGCAGCCCACGTCCAGAACGCGCGCCGGTCTGACGGTGGTCAGTGCAAGCCGTTCACGCAGGCGTGCGCCGACTTCATGCTGCAAAACCGCCGCGGCGTCGTAACCCGGTGCGGCACGATCAAACGCATCGCGCACCTGACGCCGGTCAAGCTGGAATGCATCCATTTCAATGGGCATGTGCGTGAACCCGGTGTGTCAGCACTGTATCGGCGAATTCATTGACGGCCTGCAGGAATCCGGCCGGGTGCGAAATAAACGGCGCGTGCGCGGTGCGCGGAAACGAAACAGGTTTTGCATTTTCGATCCTGTTCGCCATGTATTCACCGGCCGCTTGCGGCGTCAGGCGATCGTACGGACTCGTCATCACCAGTGTCGGTATCGCGATGTCGTGCAGTTGTTCGCGAAGATCGCTGTCGCGCAGAATACCGAGACCGGTTGCGAGGCTGGCAACGTCCGGCTGACCGCGTGACAGCACGCTGTCGCGCAGCGCGCGCAGGGTCTCGCGTGCGCGTTCGTCGCCAAGCACCTGCAACGACAGAAACCGTTTTACGGTACCGGCAAAGTCCTGCGCCAATTCCGTAGCGAACGCGTCGAGTTGCGTCACCGGCATGGCATGCGGCCAGTCCGCTGCGCGTGTGAATTTCGGCGTGGTATTGCTCAACATCAGCGCGACCACTCGTTCGGGCACTAACGTCGCAATTCGCAAACAAACCAGACCGCCCAGTGACCAGCCGAGCCACAATGCAGACCGCGGCACAATTTCCGCTACCTGTCCGGCGAGCGCATCGAGCGATGCAGGCATCGCGGTCGCGGCGCTGCCGCCATGCCCCGGCAGATCCACACACGTTACGCGATAGCGCCGCGTCAACAATGGCAATACGGAATCCCAAACCCCGCTGTTCACACCCCAGCCGTGTACCAGCACGAGATCCGGACCGCTGCCGTTGGTTTCGGCCCACAACGTCATGCAGCGGTTTCTCTCAAGGCCTGTTGCAATCCGTCGAGCAGACGATCCACCTGCACGTCGCTGTGCGCCGCGGTGAGTGTGATGCGCAGGCGTGCGGTGCCTTCCGGCACGGTGGGTGGCCGGATTGCGATCACCAGCAGACCGAGCTTTCGCAATCGCTCAGACACCTCGATCGTCCTGCCTGCAGCGCCGATCAGCAACGGCTGGATCGCGGTTTCCGACGGCATCAGCGGCAAATCCAATTGCTGCGCGCCCTCGCGGAAGCGCCGGATAAGTGAACTCAGGCGCTCGCGCCGCCACGTTTCAGTCTGCACGAGCCGCAGCGCGGCGCGAGCGGCTTCCGCCAGTGCCGGGGGCGAAGCCGTTGTGTATATATAGGTACGCGCCCGCTGAATCAGCATTTCAATCAGCGTTTCGCTGCCGGCTACAAACGCGCCGAAACTGCCCAGCGCCTTGCCAAGCGTGCCCATGAGAATCGGCACGGCGTCGTGGCCCAGCCCGTGGTATTCAAGGCTGCCGCGCCCGTGCGCACCGAGGACGCCGACACCGTGTGCGTCGTCCACCATCAGGAATGCGCTTTTGCACTCGCAACAATCGGCGAGTGCCGTTAGCGGGGCAATATCGCCGTCCATGCTGAATACGCCATCGGTCATCACCAACGTGCGACCGGCACTCGCCCCCAGCTGCGCGCGCAACGCCTGTATATCGGCATGCGGGTAACGCCTGAAATGCGCGCCGCTTGCGAGTCCGGCATCGAGCAGCGAGGCATGATTGAGACGATCTTCGAATACAGAATCGCCCCGCTTCAGCAACGCCGACGCAACGCCGAGATTCGCCATGTAACCGGTGGAAAACAGCAGCGCACGCGGCCGACCGGTGAACGCCGCCAGTTCTTCCTCAAGCGCGTGATGCGCGCGTGTGTGCCCGGTCACGAGATGCGCCGCGCCCGCGCCCACACCATAACTGTCGAGCGCCGCGCGCACCGCCGATGCAAGCACCGGATGGGCGGCCAATCCGAGATAATCGTTGCTGGAGAAATTCAGACAATGCACGCCGTCGAGGACCAACTCGGTCTGCTGCGGTCCCTCGACGATACGGCGCAGACGATACAACTGCCGGGATTTCAGCGTCTCGAGTTCGTCGCGCAGCGTCGCGTCAAGTCGCTGCGCGGCGTTCATGTTCCTCCGCATGCAGATCGACGTGCACGTGTTTGTCATCGGCGCGATACGGTTCCGGCTTTATGCCGAGCCGCGTGAACAGCGCGCGGTCCGCCTCTGTGTCCGGGTTGCCGGTCGTCAGCAGCTTCTCGCCGTAGAAAATAGAGTTGGCGCCGGCAAAAAAGGTCAACGCCTGCATTTCGTCGCTCATTTCGCTGCGTCCCGCGGAGAGACGTACATGCGATTCGGGCATCAGGATGCGCGCCACTGCAATCACACGAATGAAATCGAAGGGATCCACGCCTTCGTTGCCGAACAACGGCGTGCCTTCCACCTGCACCAATTTATTGATGGGAACCGATTCCGGATGCTGCGGCAAGGTCGCCAGGGTATGCAGCATTTTGGCGCGGTCGCTGCTGTTTTCGCCGAGACCGATGATGCCGCCGCAACACACATGCATACCGGCCTCGCGCACGTGGTCGAGCGTATCGAGGCGATCCTCGAACTTGCGGGTGGAAATGATTTCTCCGTAATACTCTGCCGAGGTATCAATGTTGTGGTTGTAGTAATCGAGGCCGGCATCGGCGAGCTTTTGCGCCTGCTCGCGGGTCAGCATGCCGAGCGTGGCGCAGGTTTCCATGCCGAGGCCGCGGACTGCGTGGATCATTTCAATGATCTGGTCGAGATCGCGGTCCTTTGGCGCGCGATATGCCGCGCCCATGCAGAAACGGGTCGCGCCGTTGTCGCGCGCCAGTTTCGCCTTTTCAACGACCTGCTCCACCGGCATGAGTTTTTCGGCCTTGAGCCCGGTGTGATAGCGCGCGCTCTGCGGGCAATAGGCACAGTCTTCCGGGCATGCGCCGGTCTTGATGGACAGCAGCGTCGAGACCTGCACGGTATTGGGATCGAAATGCCGCCGGTGCACCGAATGCGCATGGAACAGCAGATCGTTGAACGGAAGCGCGAACAGAGCCTGGACCTCGGCGAGCGTCCAGTCATGGCGGACATCGGTACGTGCAGTGGCCATTGACATTCCTCGGAATCGGCGCGGGTTGCATTGGCTGGCGCAGGCGGCGACCATGCCCCGCAAGATACAAAAAGCACGGAAATCGGCGTGCTGCAAAAGCACCGGCAGTGTAGCCAGCCGCCGGCATCTGTCAACTTCTTCCGTTGACCATGTGGAACAACTGGCGAAAATATATACAGCCCGGGATTGCCGCGTCGATCTGCCTGTTATGCAATCAGCGCGGCGGGTTCAAATATGACATCTGTCCGTCGTGCGAGCGGGAGCTGCCGTGGAACCGGCATGCGTGCAGGCGCTGCGCCACTCCGCTGCCTGCGGGGAGCGACGACCGGGTCTGCGGTCACTGCCTGCGGCATCCGCCGGTCTGGGATCAGGCCCGCAGTCCCCTGCTGTATGGCTGGCCGCTGGACCAGTTGATCCAGCGCTTCAAATTCCATTCCGACCTGACCACGGGTCATCTGCTCGGGAGCCTGCTGGCGAATTTCCTGGCGGCCGACCCCGGCCCGCGTCCGGCGCTTCTGATCCCGGTCCCGCTGCATACCAGCCGCATCCGCGAGCGCGGATTCAACCAGGCGGTGGAGCTGGCACGGCCGGTCGCCGGAAGGCTTCGTATCCCGCTGGCCCTGCATGTGTGCCGGCGGGTTCGCCCCACCGACGTGCAGTCCCGCCTCGACCACAAGGCACGCCTGCGCAATATGCGCGGCGCATTTGAAGTCACCGCTGGCGTGGCCGGCCGGGACGTGGCGGTTCTGGATGACGTCGTGACCACGGGGGCGACGGTCGCCGCACTCGCGGGGTGTCTTCATGCCGCAGGAGCGGCGCGAATCCGGGTCTGGAGCCTGGCGCGGGCCGTTCATTGACGTACGACGTTGGAAATTGAAAATTCGGCATGGATTATTGTTAAATCAGATGGAATTGGCTGCATAATGCGCGCATGGTGAACAACTTCCGGCTCGCCGGCTTGTCTATATGCGTCCCGATGGAGCACCCAGGACGCTAACGGGCGCACAGGTAATGGAATCAACAAAACAAAAACACGCGCGCGTCGATGTCGCCGATGTTCAACTCGGCATGTACGTTGCCCGGCTCGACCGCCCATGGACCGAAACGCCGTTCCTGTTTCAGGGGTTCTTCGTGCGCAACGAGGACGAACTGGAAGAGCTGCGCCGTTACTGCAAGTACGTATTCATCGATACCGAACAGAGCGTCGCCGATACCGGCGGATCCCCATCACAACCACAGAACCGTCCGGAAACGAACGAACGCACTATCACGGGCGTTACCAGCCTGCGTTACCCGTCCCCTTCCCCGGCTGCAAATGCCGGAGCCCGCAACCGCACGGTTTACAAGACCGTGGTGGCGGTGGAACAGGAACTGGAATCCGCACGGCAAACCTACACCGATGCCACGAAAGCCGCACAGGAGATACTGAACACCCTGCAAAACGGTGGTCAGCTGGACATCAATCTGGCCAAGCAGACGGTCGAACCGGTGGTCGAAAGCGTACTGCGCAATCCGGATGCGATGATCTGGCTGTCGCGCATGAAAAAACACGATTCCTACAGCTATCACCATTCGGTCGGCTGTTCGGTCTGGGGCATCGCGTTTGCGCGGCACCTTGGGCTTGATCGGCAGGCGATCTACGAAATCGGCCTGGGTTGCATGCTGTTCGACGTCGGCAAGACGCGGCTGCCGGCTAGTCTTTTGATGAAGCCTGCAAAACTGACCGAAACCGAGTGGCATGTGGTCCGCAATCACGTCGATTACAGCGTAGCCATTCTGGAAAACACCGAGGGCATTTCGACACGAATCATCAACATGGTGCATAGCCATCACGAGCGTTACGACGGCAGCGGTTACCCCGAAGGTCTCAAGGCCAACCAGATTCCAACGTTCGCGAAGATTGCCGGTATGGTTGACTGCTACGACGCCATCACCAGCATACGGCCCTACGGCACGCAGCGCTCCCCGTACCAGGCGGTGCGTGAAATCTATGGTTGGCGGAATACGCTGTTTCAGTCCGAAGTGGTTGAGCAGTTCATGCAGGTGGTGGGCGTTTACCCGACCGGATCGCTGGTTGAATTGAGCAGCGGCGCAGTCGGGGTGGTAATCGCGCAAAACGAGTCGCGGCGCCTGCGTCCGCGCATCATGCTGGTGCTAGACGAGCGCAAGAAGCGCCTGCGTCATTTCGAAATCGTGGACCTGCTGAATGACAACCAGTGGCACAACGTCGAGAAACTGTCCGTCGAGAAATGTCTGGAACCGGGCGCGTACGGAATCGACCCGCAGGAACTCTATCTGTGAGCCGTCAGCGCGGGTGACAACGCATCCATGACCGACAAAATTCTTTCGCTGCGCCCCAACCGTTCGTCGCTGAACCGTTATCTTGCTTCGTACATCCGCATGGCACACGACCATGACCGGCAACTTGGCTTACTGGTCATGCAGGTGAAACGCGGCCAGGAATTCAGTGCCTTGTTCGGCCACAACCGGACCGAGGCACTGCTCGAGAATCTTGCGGAACGGCTCGATGAGGTATGCCGCCGTGACGACCGCATCATGCGTACCGGCGATTTCGAATTCGCGCTCATCCTGCCGGACATCATGAACGAAGGACACGCCGTACTGGCGGCCCACAAGGTCCTGCGCGCGTTGACCACACCGTTTGAGATTGACGGGAATTCCATTTCGATTGGCGTGCAGATCGGCATCGCCCTGTTTCCCGATCATGCCGCGAAACCCGACACCCTCATGCAGCATGCGGCGCTCGCGCTCAATACGGCTGCCAACACCAATCAATCGTATGCCGTGTATACGGCGGCGGCACCCGACGAAATAAGCGATGCATGGGACATCGAGAGCGAACTCGATGCCGCGATGCAGAACGGCGAAATGGAAATCTACTATCAGCCGAAAATCAATCTGCGCGGCGGGTTGCCCTGCGGGGCTGAAGCATTGTTGCGCTGGCAAAGCCCGCGCCGCGGCCTGGTACCGCCCAGCATGTTCATTCCCATTGCACTGCGCACCGGACAACTCAAGGCGCTCACCTGGTCCGCGTTGAACATGGCACTGCAACACGCCGCCAGCTGGCCGACGCGCTTCGGGCCGCTTACCGTTGCCGTCAACATCTCGCCTTCGCTGCTGGAAGACGATTCCACCCTGGTCAGCCGGGTCGCGGATGCCATGGCAATCTGGGGCACCAAACCCAATCGCCTGACTCTTGAGATTACCGAATCCGCGGTGATGCGCCACCCGGAAGTCAGTTTCGACACCATACGCGAACTCAAAACGCGCGGCGTGGCCGTTTCGATCGACGACTTCGGTACCGGCTATTCGTCGCTGGCCAACTTCAAAAGCATCCCGGCAAGCGAACTCAAGATTGACAAGAGCTTCGTCATGAACATTCTGGAAGACAAAGCCGATGCCGGCATCGTGCGCACGATTGTCGACCTGGCGCAGGCATTCGATCTGCAGGTTGCGGCGGAAGGCGCCGAAAGCCTGGAAATACTCAAGACGCTGAAATCAATGGGCTGCCATTATGCGCAGGGCTTTTACATCAGCCAGCCTCTGCCACCGCAGGAATTTGCACAGTTCATCAATGAATATACGCCGGAGACCTTTTGATCAGGTTGTCAGCCTGCCGTAAACGTGTAGTGCAACAAAATTCCCGCAAACACGGCCGCTCCAAACCAGTTGTTGTTGAGAAATGCCTGGAAACAGCGCTGCGGATCACGGCGCCGGATGAGATACTGCTCATACACGGCGAAACCTGCCGCGAACAGCAATCCTGCGTAATACGCGCCGCTCAGATGCAGACGGTGACCGATCAGCAGTAATGTCAGCAGCAACAGCACCTGCAGCAGGCCGACGATCAGACGATCCAGATCGCCGAACAGAATGGCTGTCGACTTCACGCCGATCTTGAGATCGTCAGGCCGGTCCACCATCGCATACATCGTGTCGTAGACGGTTGACCAGATGATGTTGGCGATAAATATCAGCCACGCCACGGTCGGTACCTGTCCCGTGACTGCCGCGTAAGCCATGGGAATGCCCCAGCCGAACGCCAGCCCAAGATACGGCTGCGGCAGATACGTGTAACGCTTCATGAACGGGTAGGACATCGCCAGAACGAGTCCGATCACGGCGAGCCCGACGGTGAGCCAGTTGAGCGTCAGCACCAGCGCGAATGCAATCAGACCAAGCACCACAAACAGCACCATCGCTTCGTAAATATTCACTTCGCGTGTGGCCAACGGCCGTTCGCGCGTGCGCTTGACGTGCGGATCGAAATTGCGGTCCGCGAAATCATTCATGATGCAGCCGGCTGAACGCATGATGAAAACGCCGGCCACAAAAATCACAAACAGCTTCGGGGTTGGATGTCCATCCGCCGCCAGCCACAACGCCCACAGGGTGGGCCACAGCAACAGGAAACTGCCGATTGGCCGGTGCAAACGCATCAGCCGCATGTAGGCCCATCCGCGTTCCACTGCCTTGGGTATCCATATCTTCACCGGCCTACTGCGGCGCAGTTGCCTGTAGAGGTTTCCGACTCGCGCATCCATCAGCCGCTTACTCCCGGCAAAAAGCATTCATAGATAAGCAAGCGGGTACCTTGCACGTGCAAAACGGAACGTCGCGCCCATAGCG
>DASSOA010000131.1:0-19221 GCA_035701115.1 Gammaproteobacteria bacterium | reverse complement strand
CGACATCGAACGCATGGACGACACCACCCTGTTGGCACGACTGCACAACACCCTGGTGTTCTGCCGCATGGTGCCGCAGCAGAAACTGCGGCTGGTCCAGGCGTTGCAGTCACTCGGGCACGTGGTTGCCATGACCGGCGACGGCGTGAACGACGCACCGGCGCTGAAAGCCGCCGACATCGGCATTGCAATGGGCTTGCGCGGCACCGACGTCGCGCGCGAAGCGGCGGACATTGTGCTCGCCGACGACAATTTCCTGTCCATCGTGCGCGGCGTGCGCATGGGTCGCCGGATACACGGCAACCTGGCACGCGCGGTCACTTATATCATTGCCGTGCACATACCGATTGTCGGGCTCGCGACGCTGCCGCTGGCTGCGGGCTGGCCGCTGTTGCTGATGCCGATTCACGTGATGATGGTGGAAATGGTGATTGACCCGACCTGTTCGATCGTCTTGGAAGCCGAGCCGGAAGATGCCGGAATCATGCAGCGGCCGCCCCGCTCGCTCCGCGAACCCCTGTTTTCGCTGGCACGGGTCCGCTGGGGGTTGCTGCAAGGTCTGTTCGGACTGTTGGCGGTAATCGGTGCCTGCAGCATCGGCGTCGTCGCCGGTGAAAACGCGGAAACCTTGCGCAGCATTGCCATCGTCGCACTGCTGCTGATGAATCTGGCGCTGATCCAGATGAATCGCACGCCGGTTACGCGATCACGAGCGGATCGAAATTCCGCAGTGTGGGCCGTGACGGCAGCCGCGGCGATACTCCTGCTTGCGGTGCTCCTTGTACCGTCGCTGCGCGCTGTATTCCATCTCGGCGCATTGCACGCGCTGCAATTCGGCTACGCGGCCGGCGCCACGATCCTGGCGGCATGGATGCTGTCGGTCTTGCGATCCCGGGCGCTGCAATCCTGATAACGCCCGATGACTTACCGGGCCGTCGCATGACCGGGGTCAATGCGCCTGCGCGCCCGGTATGTCAGTTTAGTCGCGCTCAGCAATGGAGGGTTACGCCATGTTCAACGGACGATCGTTTGCCGCATTTCTGTTCGCCGGTTTGATATGCAGTCCGGTTCTTGCAGCGTGGCAGGCGCTGCCGGACAAGGCACCGCAACCCGCCGACAATCCAACCACCCCTGCCAAGGTGGAACTGGGCAAAATGCTCTATTTTGACCCGCGCCTGTCCTCGACCGGCGTCGTGTCATGCTTCTCGTGCCACAGCGTCATGGAAGGCGGCGATGACCACCGCCCGGTTTCGATCGGCGTTCACGGCCTGAAAGGCGGACGCAATGCACCCACCGTATGGAATGCCGCATTCAATTCGGTGCAATTCTGGGATGGACGCGCCGCCACCCTCGAAGACCAGGCCAAGGGACCCATCGCAAATCCGGTAGAGATGGGAATGGACAATGTCGGTCTCGCCATTGACCGCATCAAACGAATCACCGGATACAAACCCTACTTCGACCGCGCGTTCGGTCCCGGCGACAACATCACCACGGACAACGTTGCAAAAGCCATTGCCGCATACGAGCGCACGCTGATTACACCCAACAGCCCCTACGATCGCTTCGTGAAAGGCAACAAAAAGGCCTTGTCGGCGGCGCAACAGCGCGGCATGAAGACATTTGCCGCCGTGGGCTGCGCCGGCTGTCATTCAGGGCCGGTGTTCAGCGGCCCGGCGTTGCCGATCGGCACCGGGTTCTACATGAAATTCCCGATCTACACCGACAACCCGTATGTCGCCAAATACCATCTGCTGGACGACCCCGGGCGATATAACGTCACGCATCAGGACGCCGACAAACACATGTGGCGCGTTCCGACCCTGCGCAATCTGGTGTATACGGCGCCATACATGCACAACGGCTCGGTGAAATCGCTCGATGAAGCGGTTCGCGTCATGGCCGCCACGCAGCTCAACAAGCAACTGACCGATGAGCAGGTTCGCGATATTGTTTTGTTTCTGGAAGGACTCACGGGTCCGTTCCCCGATCAGGTGATGCCGCATCTGCCGCCCACCCCGGGCGATCTCATCACCGACTGAATGCATGCCCAGCTACAGCGCGGAATCATTCGTCCGCGCTGTAGCTCTTTATAATGTAGCCGCCCGATTTTTCATCGCGCTGCAGGGTCAGCAGACCCTTCGCTTCCGCCTCTTCCAGAAGCTGACCGAAACTGTGAAAGCCGTGATAGGTCTCGTTGAAGCCCGGCTTGCGCCGTTTCAGGGCCTGCTTGACCATGGAACCCCACACCTTGTCTTCCTCGCCGCGTTCCCTGAACAGGTCCTCCACGGTTTCCAGCACCAGATCCAGCGCTTCCTGACGTTTGTCGCCTTCGCCCTCCCGGGCTTTCTTTTCCGGAGTCTTTGCGACATGCCCCGTCGCCGGCTTGCGGCGGCGCTTGCGCGGCTTTTCCGATTCGCGTACCAGATCGTCGTAGTAGATGAACTCGTCGCAATTGGAAATCAGCAGATCGGAGGTCGAGCTCTTTACACCCACGCCGATGACGAGCTTGTTGTTTTCGCGCAGCTTGCTGACCAGCGGTGAGAAATCCGAATCGCCGCTCACGATCACGAACGTGTCAACGTGCGATTTCGTGTAACACAGATCCAGGGCATCCACCACCATGCGGATATCAGCCGAGTTCTTGCCAGACATGCGCAGATGGGGAATCTCAATGAGTTCGAACGATGCCTCGTGCATCGCCGGCTTGAATTCCTTGTAGCGTTCCCAGTCGCAATAGGCTTTCTTGACCACGATATTGCCTTTCAGCAACAGACGCTCCAGCACCTTGCCGATGTCGAACGCCGCATACTTGGCATCGCGTACGCCGAGCGCCACGTTCTCGAAATCGCAGAACACTGCCATGTTGTGAGTGCTTGATTTATCCGCCATGCCGGTTCCTGTTCATGTGCAACACGCAGAACGGCGTGTCAGAGCGACCATTGCAGATCCAGCAACCAGCGACGGGTACTGTAACTGCTCCAGTCCTCGCGTTCCCGGAAATACGCGAGTCGCAAGCGTGCCTGGTCAGTGACACCGTAGGCATACCATAGCATGACGCCGCGACTGCCGGCGTGGAACCACCAGTCGTCGTCATTGAATGCGCCCAGCACCGCGTCGCGCTGGATGCGTTCATATGCGATGCCGGCTTGCTGGCCATGCGCGCGGAAAATGTCGCCCACAGCGAATTCGATCCGGCCTGCCTGGTCCCAGTTGCCGGCCTTGACGTTACGGTCTGCATCGAACAGCAGACGCATCGGCAGTGTGGTGTTCATGTGCAACACGAACTGCACATCCACCAGTTCGAAACCGTACTCGAAGTTTCCATTCAGCAGGGTATTGCCCCGGTCCAGCCCCGCTGCGGCCAGCGCGTCGAGATTACTGTAACGCAGGTCGCTAACGATGAATTCCGGCGAGACGGTCGAGGTCTGGTGCAGATTCAGCGCCAGCTGCAGGGCCACGATGCGCGACTGATCGCCGAACATCTGTTCACCCAGGAAACCGCCGCCCACGATTCGGAAATTGTTGTCGATGCCGAACGCCATGTTGTGCGAATAGGAGACGCCGGCCGGACGCAGATCCCGGTCCCACAGCATGCGCGACAGTTCCAGCGGAAACGCCGCCTTGCCGACCAGCAACCGGTCGTCGGGAACCGGTGCGTAGGAAAGAAACAGTGAATCCAGCGTCAGGTCGCGGCTGCGTTCGTTGTCGTTGTTCTGGATGACTTCGTCGTTGCCGACCGTGCTTTCGTCCACCCGCAGGGCGCCGCCGAGTATCCAGCGATCGTTGACCTGCCACGTCGGGCCGTAACGCAGCCGGGTCCAGACCCGGTTGAGATGATCGCCGCCCCAGCCGCTGCGCACCACATCGCCGCGCACCAGCCAGTCGCCGGACCACGCCACCGGGCTGGGCGGCGGTTCGATGCCGAGATCGAGATCCTGCGCCTGCGCCTCGATGCACAATCCGAGCAGGCAAACCAAGCCGGCTGCGATGCAGCACGCGCGCAGCGAGAACGTACGCTCAGACACGGATGCCTTCCAGCGCCGTTTGCAGGGCTTCCGCACTGCGCGGCCGCGAATCGCGATCGGCTCTGAGACAGCTCACGATCACCACCTCCAGCGACTTCGGTAGATTCGGCACGTGTTCGGTGGGGCGCACATAATCTTCCT
Organism: Gammaproteobacteria bacterium; assembly: GCA_035701115.1. Taxonomy (GTDB): domain Bacteria; phylum Pseudomonadota; class Gammaproteobacteria; order Natronospirales; family REEB76; genus DASSKW01. The sequence continues at coordinate 15,052 of DASSOA010000131.1, read as the reverse complement.
GCAGTTTGCGTTCGGTTTGCCGGCCGACGTCGCGTTCCATGAACGGCAGCTTGCCGGTGAACATCTGGTACATCATCACGCCGCAGGCGTAGATATCCGAGCGTTCGTCGACCGGCTCACCCTGCAACTGTTCGGGCGGTGCATAGCGCGGCGTGCCCACCACGAATTTTTCGTGTGTGTTGCCGTCACCGCGCCGGATCGGACTGGCGATACCGAAGTCCATCAGCTTGGCGTTGCCGCTCGGCTCCAGCATCAGGTTCTCGGGCTTGATATCACGGTGCAGCACCGCCTGTTCGTGTGCGACCTGTAATGCGGTGCACACCTGCCGCATGATGCGCAGACCGGCCGCGGCCGGCAGACGATCGCGATTCTGCAACAGGTATCGCAGCGTCATGCCGCGCACGTATTCCATGGAAATGAACGGCACATTGTCGATCTCGCCGAAATCGTAGATGCGCAGCACGTTGCGGTGCGTGATCTTGCGCGCCAGCCTGATCTCGCTTTTCAGGGCATCAAGCAGCGCCTTGTCGCCGGCCATCTCGGCCTTCAGGGTCTTGAGCGCGATGAATTCGTCCAGCTGGCGGTCGCGGGCCTTGTACACCACTGCCATGCCGCCGGCGCCGAGTTCGCTCAATATCTCGTAGCGCCCGCCCAGGATCATGCCGGGCAGCAGCCGTACCCGCGTGCTGTCGCTGTCGGCCAGCGGCGCGGTTGCCACCATGGTGGCGTCTTCGCTGTCCTGGCTTACACCAAGCTGCTCCGCATGTTCAACTGCAAACACGTTGCGGCCACTGGCCGCGCCCGGGAGGTTCTCGATCCTGATGCCCGGCCGGTCCACCAGCAATCGTTCGGCCTGCTGCGTCACCAGAATCACACCCGGCGTCGCTTCCGGCAGCAGTTTTTCCAGTTGCCGCACCGGCTCGCCGACCAGACAACCGGCCGCGCCCAGCGTCCACTCTGCGGCACCGGTCACCACGTTGCCGACGCTCAAGGCCTGGCACAGCGCCAGACCCTGATTGCCCGCCACGGTTCGCACATGCGTCGCGGTACCGAGTGCGCGCACCAGCGAGGTGCCCGCATCCAGCGCATCGAACACGATATAAACGCGGCCGCCGGCCACCGCCGCAATGTGCCCGCCCTGCGCACGTGCCGGTGCTTCGACATTGCGCAGGAACTGGTTGTAAAGGTCGATGGCTTTCTCGGACGACGCCGACTGCGCGCCGCCGCTGTCGCGCAATTCGATACCCAGCACCGCCGTGGTGAGCGACTGGTTGGGACGCATGAGTTCGGTGCGTGAAGTGGATTGATCGGCGGATGAATCAGGCAGGTATTTGGCGAGATCCGCCATGTAGTTTTCGATCTCGCTCTTTTCGCGCAGATCGCTCAACAGCGAATCGAATGCCTGGGTCAGTTGCGCAATCTCGCCGTCGCCGTGCGGTTCGAAGCGGCGCTTGTAATCGCCGCGTGCCGCCGCCTGCGCCGCCACCGCCAGTTCGCGCAGCGGTCGCGCCAGCCGCGGCGACAGCCACAGCGACAGGCCGATCGCCACCAGCGCCGCAATGATCGCCGCCAGCAACTGTTCGGTGAGAATGGCGCGGAAGTCGCCCATCGCGCTGTCGAACGACGTCAGGGCCAGCGCCAGCCCCACGTGTTTGGCGCTGCCCAGCGTATCGGCATAGGCAAGCCAGTGTTCGCCGTTCAGATCCAGCGGAAACGCCTTGCCGGTCGGCACTTGGGTGATGCCGGACAGCGCCTGCTTGAGCGCGTCGAGCTGTTGTGCATCGAGCGTGGTCACAACCGGCGCATACCGGTTGCCGCTGGTATCCAGCACCGCCACTTCGGCGCCGCTCACCTGTTTCACCTGTTGCAGCAGACCCTGATCCACTTTCAGGCCCAGCAGCAGATAACCGAAGAATTCATCGTGGTTCGCCAGCGGTGCCACCGTAATCTGGTAGGCGCGTCCATCCCGAATCCAGTAACCGCTGCCTGCCGCCTGCGACTGCAGCGCAGCCGCCACTGCAGGCACACCGGACAGATCCAGGTTGGCGGATTCCGACGCCAATGTGCCCGTCACCAGATGTCCATTACCGTCCAACACCAGCCCGAAATCGAAACCGACCTCGGTTTCGCGTTCGCCGAGCAGGTCCTGGATCGAACGGGTATCCGCTCCACCATTGCCGCCCGGCAGATTGTTGCCCGTGGCATTCGCCACGTAGCTGACGAAATTGGGATCGGTCGCGAGCAGGTGAGACATCAATCGCAACTGTTGGAAACGCAGCGTCTGGAAACTCTGTTGTACCGCGCGGCTGCGCGTCAGCGCGTCGTTGACTGCATGGCTCGCAATGCGGTAACCGCGCGTGTATGTGATGGCCGCCGCCGCGGCGAGCGCCACCACCACCAGCAACGTCGAGGCCAGCAGGATACGGGTGGTGAAACTCAGGCTGCGCGACATCGGGCTAATATCCGGAATCCGCATCTTTCTTGTACGGCTTGCCGTACTTGTTGAAGTGCGCCGGCACGCCGGTCCTGATCACATGCAGGTTGACGACCGAGGGCGCCGCGGCAAGCGAATCGAGATGCTGCCGCCACACCGAAGTGCGTGGATGCCAGATCACCAGTTCGCCGGGCCCCGAAGGCAGGCCGTGAAGATCGAACTGGCCGCCGCTTTGCACGTGTCCGATATACGGCGTATCCAGCACCAGAATGTAGGCGAACATCTGGTGATGCACGTTGCAGAATACGCGCACCAGTCCGCCGCGCTCGAAGGTCACCGTCTTGCTTGCGCCGTTGCGATACAGTCCCAGATCGAATTGATCGCCCGGCGAAGTGGAAAAGGCGTTGTGCAGAATCGGATCGTCGTTGGGAAACCTGACAGTGGAACCGATCGTGACAGCCAGCACGTGCGGCAGGAACGTCTTGTGCTGCATCAGCATGGTCGCCGTGTCATGGGGCAGCGGCCCGTGCGCGGACGCATCGGGTTTGAAAAACACAACGGCATCGGTGATGTCGCGGGTGTCGGCGACGCCGTCCGGCCCCGTCAGTACCAGCCGTCCCTGCAGGTCAGCGGCGTGGCCGGGCAGCGCCAGCAGGAACCCCAGCAGAATGCCGGCCAGACCGTTCTTCGACACTGCCATCCCCTCCCTCCCCGCTGACGCATCCTCTACCCAGAGACCGCAAGCCGCCAGCATTCATTACCGGCGCCCGGAAATCAATGCCCGGGACAGGTCATTCAGCGGCGGCGCAGCATGTCGGCCGCTTTTTCGGCGATCATGACCACCGGCGCATTGGTGTTCCCGCCGATCAGGCTCGGCATCACAGACGCATCCACCACACGCAGGGCCTCGACGCCGCGCACGCGCAATTCCGGATCCACGACCGCGTCCACGTCGTTGCCCATCCGGCACGTCCCGACCGGATGGTAAATGGTATCGGCGCGGCGGCGGATGCTGTCGCGCAGCGCGTCATCGTCCTCGATGCCGGCGGTAAACAATTCCCGGGTTCGGTAGCGCGCCAGCGCGGGTGCATTGAGAATGTTGCGCGCAATGTGAAAACCCTTCAGCAGGGTTTCGAGGTCGTCGACATGACTCAGAAACTGCGGGTCAATCAGCGGCCGGTCGGCCGGATGGCTGCTGCGCAAGCTCACCTGACCGCGGCTCACCGGTCTTAACACGCACGCGTGCAGTGTGTATCCGCGCCACCAGTGACGCAGGCTGCGACCGTGATGATCCACGATGGCGACGCAGAAATGCAGCTGAATATCCGGCGCAGCAAGCGCCGGATCGGTTTTCAGAAAACCGCCCGCTTCGGCGACATTGCTTGTCAGCATGCCGCGGCGCGTGCGAAGGAATCGCCGGCTCTCGCGCAGCAGCCGCCATAATCCTACCGGTGAAATGCTGACCAGATCGGAACTGCGCGCGCGATGAATCAGCGTATAGTCAACGTGATCCTGCAGATTCCGGCCCACGCCCGGCAGATGCTGCACCACCGCAATGCCGTGCTGCGGCAAAGCCGCGCCGTCACCGATGCCGGACAGCATCAACAACTGTGGCGACTGAAATGCCCCGGCGCACAGGATCACTTCGGCGCGCGCCACCGCCGTCCGGATAGAGCCAGCGACGCGGTATTCGACACCCGTGGCTCGCTTTCCCGACAACATCACGCGCTGCACCTGCGCGCCCGTAATCACTTGCAGATTGCTGCGCTGCAAATGCGGTTGGAGATAGGCGCGCGCCACACTCCAGCGCTCGCCATTGTGCTGTGTTACCTGATAGATGCCGACGCCTTCCTGTTGCGCGCCATTGAAGTCGTCGGTCAGCGGATAGCCCGCCTGCCGCGCCGCTTCAATAAAGGCACCATGCAACGGCGTATCGGTGCGCAAGTCCTCGACCAGCAGCGGTCCGTCGTTGCCGTGATACGCATCACGCAGGCGGGCATTGCGTTCGGCGCGTTTGAAATACGGCAACACATCGGCGTAAGCCCAGCCGGGATTGCCCGCTGCGGCCCAGGCGTCGTAATCCGACGGGTGACCGCGCGTGTAAATCATGGCGTTGATGTTGCTCGAACCGCCCAGGCCCTTGCCGCGCGGCTGATAGCCGCGGCGCCAGTTGAGCCCCGGTTGCGGAACCGTATGAAATCCCCAGTTGCCGATCGGCCACGGCACGCTCACGGCCAGACCGAGCGGGATGGTGACCAGCGGACCGCGGCCGCTGCCGCCCGCTTCCAGCAGACAAACCCGCACAGCGGGATCTTCGGACAGCCGGCTGGCAAGCACGCAACCGGCGGAACCACCGCCGACGATGACGTAATCGAATTCGCTCACTTTGTGGCCCCGCGTGTCAGTCGCCCGGCGGCGAGTGCGCGCCTACTGTCGGGGAGCCACGTGCGGCTTGTCAACGGCTCACGCGCGCAAGCACCCCGGTTATTCGCTGCGAGTGCCAATGATGTCGGCCCGCTCGCCGGCTCGCAGCGTGTCGTCCGGATAGGTCACCACCTTGTCGCCCGCCGACAACCCGCCCAGCACTTGTGCGTACAGATCGCCGCGTTCGCCGATCCTCACGTCCTGCAGCAACAGCCGTCCATCGTGCACCGTCATCACCTGCCAGCTGTCGCCGTTGCGGAACAGCGCGCTCGACGGCACGCGCAACGCATCCTTCGATTCCCAGATCAGAAACCGTGCATCGAGACGATAAGCGTCACCGAGCCGGATCCATTCCTTTTCCGGCGACACGAAATCAACGATGATCCACACCCGTTGTTCTTCCACGCCCAGCGCCGAAATCTTGGTAAACGCCACCGGCTCCACCGTGCGCACGCGGCCTTCCAGCGTCCGGTCGCCACCCCAGCGCGTAAACAGCACGCGCGTACCGGCACGAATCCTGACCGCGTCCGGGGAAAGCACATCCACGGCCACTTCGAGGGAATGCGGATCGCCAACCGTCAACAGCGGTTGTCCGGATGTCACCACACCTTCGTCCTCGTGCTGCACCGCGAGAATTACACCGTTTACCGGTGACGTGACGTCAACGCGTTCGCCGCCAGCACTGCGCGCATTGACGGTGTAGCGCAACGCGGTTTCCGCTGCAGTGAGATCGTAGCGCGCAACTTCAATCGCTGACTTGGCTGACCCCTGCATCGCGGAGGTGCGGCGCGCCTCCGCTTCCGCCTGATCCAGCATCGCCTGCGAGACAACACCTGATGATTTCAATGACGTGATGCGCTTCAGTTCGCGCGCCGCGTAGTCGGCACTGGCCCTGGCTGCATCTGCATTGGTCTGTGCGGAGCGCAGGGCCGCGCGCGCCTGATCCACGCGCGCCTGTGCTGCCGCCCGACTGCGCACGTCCAGCACGCCCGGCGGCAACGGTTCGAGTTGAGTCAGCACCTGACCCGCCTGCACACCGTCACCGACATGCCAGGTAATGCGCGGTGCGTAGGCTGCAACCGGCGCCGTCACGATGTAGCGTTCGCGCACCCGGGTACGGCCTTCTTCCTCGACGCTGACCGCCATGTCGCCGCGGCTTACGGTGGTCACCGACACGTCCACGGGACGCGGCAGATACGCATACGCGATTGCCGCAACGATCAGAGCCGCGATGCCAATCAATACGAGGCGGCGATACAGCTTCATGCGTTCACTCCCTGATCTTGAGCACGGCGACCAGATCGAGCCGGCCGAGCCGGTAATAGACGTAGAGACCCGATGCAATCGCCGACAGGATGATCACCAGTGCGGCACGGCCCAACGTCGGCGGTTCGATGACGATGGGAACCCGATACAGCGTGGAAGCAAGGCTGACGGCAATGTAAGCGGAAAATGCCCAGCCGATGGCAAAGCCGATCGGAATCGCAATCAGGGTAAGCAATCCGGTTTCGCCAAGCAGGATGTAGCCGATTTCGCGGCGCGTCAGTCCCAGCACCCGCAACGTGGCCAGTTCGAACTCGCGCTCGGACAATGCGACCCGCGTGCTGTTGTACATCACTCCCACGGCGATGGTCCCGGCCAGCACCAGCATCACGGTGGCATATATAAGGATGTTCTCCGCCATCAGCTCGTGAAAGCTGCGGATCGCGACGGCCCGGATCGTCACGCCTGCCACTTTGGGCCGCGCCTTGAGTTCCGTGTAAATGCGGGGCTGTATGGCCGGGTCGACGCGCAGAAACACGCCGGACAGACCGTGTTCGTCGGGCATCAACCGGTTCAGTGCATCCACCGACATGTACGCGTTCATGCCGGCGAATTCGCGTACCACCCCGCTCACCGGAATGCGCAGCACCGGGCGGGCGCCTTCCAGCACTTCCGCGGTGACGGCGTCACCGGGCTCGACAGCCAACCGCCTGGCGAGATAGTCGCTCAGCAGCACGCCGGAGCGCGGGATGCGTACCGGTTGAAGCCGGGTATTCAACAATTCATTAAGCCGGCCGTCCGGCGCGTACCCCTGCAATGCCGTGCGGTAGGTCCGGTATCCATTGCGCAGACGCACCGGGACCGCGCGCATCGGTTCCGCCATCACCACGCCCGGCAGACTGCGCGCCTCGGCCATTGCGCGGCTCGACGCCGTGTCCGTAAACGTGACAATCAGATCGGCGTGCTGGCTGCGCCGGAATTGCAGATCGATCATGTAATTGACGGCGTCATTGAACAGGCCGCCCATGGTCACGATCGCGCAGGAAAACGCCACGCCCAGCAAGGTGAGCCCCGCCTTTATCGGACGCCGCGCGATGTTGCGCAGGATCATGCGCGCACCCTGGGAGAGATAGCGTTTGACGCCGGCGCGTTCCAGCAGCGACTCGTGAAACACCGGCGGTGCCTCCGGATGCAGCGCCTGAGCGGGCGGCACCTGCGCCGCGCGCATCACCGAATGAATGGTGCCGGCGTAGGCGGCCAATGCACTGATGGCGATTGCGGTCAGCGCCACGCCCGGCCGCAGCACGAAATACATATAGGGATAGCGGAAAAACTCGCTGTAGATGTTGCTGAGGCCGTGAGCAAGCCAGGCGCCCGCAACGACTCCGATGACACTGCCGGCGATAACGATACCGGTGACCAGTTTCATGTAATGAAACAGGATGGCACGATTGCTGTAGCCGAACGCCTTGAGGATGGCCATCGGCACTCGCTGCTGGTGGATCAGGCGGCTGATCACGACATTGAGCAGAAATGCGGCGACCGACAGAAAGATGATCGGCACGATGGTCGCCTGCGCACGCAGCTGTTTGATCTCCTCGCTGAGATAATGATGCGACGTCTGATCTTCGCGGCCGATTGCGCCAACCCCGCCCCAGCGGGCCAGCACCGAATCAAGCTGTTCAATGACGGCAGGCAGCGACGCACCAGGCGCGAGCGACAACACCACGTTGTTAAACGCGCCGTCCATCCCGTATGCCGCCGACAACGGCCGCCGGTTCATCCACAGCACGCCGTAGCGTTTGTAATCCGGAAAGAAATCGCCGGGGCGGATCAGATAGACATACTCGGGCGACAGCACCACGCCGGTAACCACCAGCGATTTCCAGCGGCCGTTGATGGTGGCCGCCAGGCGCGAACCCGGTTTCAGATGATGTGCATCGGCGAACGATTCGTTTACCACAACGGCGTCGTCTTCGTCCGGGCCCGGCAGGCGTCCTGCGCGCAGATACAACTGGTTGGGAGCACCGGGCGATTCAGGCAGCGTCAGCAGTGCACCGGACACCGGATCGGAAAAGCCGGGCACATCCAGCGTCACGGGCGCAAGCACCCGCGCATCCACGCGCGCCACGCCCGGAATCTCGCGAATGGGCGACACAACGGCCAGCGGCGCACGCTTGAGGCTGTCGAACACGTCGGCAAAACGGGTGCTGCGATAGAACCGGCTCTGGGTGTAGGTCAGCGAATCAATGGTGCTGCGCGAAATTATGAATGTGGTTATGCCGCTCGCAATCACAAGCGCAATCGCCAGTGCCTGGCCGCGCATCTGCCACAGTTCCCGCAACCATTTGCGATCCAGCATGCGCACCGCTACCACCTCAGTTCGTGTGCGGGTCGGCGCACCGGGTTGGACGTGATGCCGGCAATCCTGCCGTCGCTGAGGTGAATCACGCGATCCGCCATTTCACCGATCACGACGTTGTGGGTAATTACCACAGTCGTGGTACCGAGTTCGCGATTGACACGTTCCAGCGCTTCCAGCACCAGAATGCCGGTTTTGGAATCGAGCGCACCTGTCGGTTCGTCGCACAACAGCACGTCGGGGTTCTTGGCGATGGCGCGCGCGATCGCGACGCGCTGCTGCTCGCCGCCGGAAAGCTGGGCAGGAAAATGATCCAGGCGCTCGCCAAGTCCCACCACTTCGAGCGCGTGCTCGGGCGTCAGCGGATGACTCGCGATCTCGGTCACGATCGCGACGTTTTCGCGCGCGGTGAGACTCGGGATCAGGTTATAGAACTGGAACACGAAGCCGACGTGTTCGCGCCGGAACCGTGTCAGCTCCCGGTCATTGGCCTGACTGAGAACGTGATCCGCATAATGCACCGTGCCGCCCGTCGGCGTATCCAGTCCGCCGAGAATATTGAGGAGCGTGGACTTCCCGCTTCCTGACGCGCCCAGCAGCACGGCAAACTCACCGGCATACAGATCGAGATCGATTCCGCGCAGCGCTTCAATGCGAATTTCGCCAACCACGTAGGTCTTCGTGAGTGCGCGGGTACGAAATACTGCGCGCCGCGTTTCGTCGGGTACTGGGATGGCCTGCGATGCGTCCATGAGCAGTCCGGTTTCGGGACACTGGAACCACTCTAGCCCCTTGCGCGGGGCGGACGGATGATCTGCGTCAACTGCCTGACGCAACTGTGACAAGATCCGCGCCGACCACTGACTGCCGGATCGGGCAGTTTCGGGAGCCGGCGTTGATCGGCGGCTGTGCCCCGCTCAGCGCGCCAGGACGGCCGCGACGCGTTTCGCGATCTGTTCAGGGGTGGTACGGGTCGCAAAGCGCTTCAGCACCCTGCCGTCACGCCCGACCAGGAACTTGGTGAAGTTCCATTTGATGCTTTGCGTGCCGAACAGGCCGCGGCGCTCGGATTTGAGCAGCCGGTACAGCGGATGCGTACCCGGACCGTTTACCTTGATCTTGGCGAACATCGGAAAGCTGACGTCGTAGTTCAGGGAACAGAATTCCCTGATCTCCTTTTCGTCGCCGGGTTCCTGGTGTGCAAACTGGTCGCAGGGAAAGCCCAGCACCGCAAAGCCGCGGTCGCGGTATTGCCGGTACAGCGATTCCAGACCCTTGTATTGCGGGGTAAAGCCGCAGCGGCTCGCCACATTGACGATCAACAACACGCTGCCGCGATACCGCTCCAGCGTCGTGGCTTCCCCTTCAATTGTTCTGACTTCAATATCGTAAAGCGACATCGGCTGCCCCCTTGTTTCGGTTCGCCTATTATCAACCAGTCCGCAGGAGTTGTCGCCGGCCCGCGTGCTGATCAGCTCACGCCGTGTTCGTCACGAGGGCTGAGCAATGGCCGCGGAAGATTGGTAATTCGTTCGAGATCGTGCCAAGTCAACATGCCCTTGATTTCCAGCGGATCGTGCAACTCGCCGGTGGTTGTGACCACGGCAACCGATGCACCGGACTCCCGCAGCGCGGCCATGACGTCGAACAACCTGTCCCCGCGACTCACGACAACGAAGCGCTTCTCGGCCTTTTGCGCCAGTGCATCCGCAACCGTCATGTCCCATTTCAGATTTGCGACCTGCTCGGCGACGATCACCCCAAGCAATTTACCGCTGTCGGTGATGGCAACATGCGGTACGCGGCGTGCCCGCGTCATATATTGCTTCAGCCGCTCCCAATCGCCGTGCAGGGGCATGCGGATAACGGGACGCCGCAAGAACTCCCTGACGCCGTGCAGCAGATACATGTTGGTCTGCAACGATTCCGGAATATAGTGCCCGCGCCGGATCAGTTTCAGATCATAGACGCTGCCGCGCTCGAACCAGCGGCGCACACCGTAGGCCACAGAAACGGCAATCAGCGCCGGAAGAATGATGTTGTAGTCGCGGGTCATCTCGTAAACGATCACGATTCCGGTAACGACCGCACCGGTTCCGCCTCCGATCGCACCTGCCATCCCGACCACCGCCAGACTCGCGACATCCACATGCAACCACGGCAGGAAGCGATGCAGCACTGCACCGTAACAGCCGCCGAGCGTCGCACCCAGAAACAGCGACGGCGAAAACACGCCACCCGAGCCGCCGGAACCCAGTGTCAACCCCGTGGCGAGCAACTTGGCCGCAAACAGCAACAACAGGAACCAGGGATTCAATACAGCCCGTACCAGCACGTCCTGCACGGTTGCATAGCCTACACCCTGCACGTAGTAATGGCCGGAGAAATGCAGGAATAGATACATCATCACGCCGACCAGCAGCATGCCGGTGAGATGGCGTACGTAATAACCACCCGGCAAACGCTGGAAAAGATCTTCCATGCCGTAGATCGCGCGAATGAGCAGCAACGACGCGACGCCGAGCAACAAACCGAACGCCAGGTAGGCGACCATGCTGCCGGGTGAAATGACCGACGCCGACGTCATTTGCAGCGCGGGGATCACAAATGCCGGGTGATCGCCGAAAACCACGCGACCGATTGCGGTCGCCGTGCCCGTCGCAAGCGCAACCGGAATCAGGGTCCGAACGCTGATTTCCGGCATTATCAGTTCCACCGCGAACAGCACCCCGCCGATGGGGGTATTGAATGTCGCGGCAATGCCGCCAGCCGCACCGCAGGCGATCAGCGTCATGGTCTGCCATTGCCGAAGACGCAGCCATTGCGCAAGAGTGGAACCGAACGACGCGCCGATCTGGATGATGGGGCCTTCACGCCCGACTGCACCACCGGTACCGATGGATATCGCCGATGCAACCGCCTTCACCGCACCGACCAGCGGCCGGATTATGCCGCGACGGTAATACATCGCATCCATCACTTCCGGCACACCGTGACCTTTGGCTTCAGGTGCAAACCTGGACACCAGGAACACAACCACGATTGCGCCGGCAACTGGCACCAGCACAATCCACGCACCGAGCGGGCTGGCCGGTGTGTGCTGATTGGCGTTGTAGGTGAGAGACAGAAAACCGGCAAAAGACAGGTTGTGTACCAGCGCGATCAGGTCACGAAACACCACTGCACCGAAACCCGCAACGACGCCGACCACGATCGCCAGCATGACAAATCGCAGCGGCACATCCTCATCCATCCAGCGCCTGAGCATCACGCCACATCCTGAAACGGGCATGCGAACACCTGTCGCGACGGCACTGGAACTTCGGTTCTTGTTCTTGCGGGACACAACTTGCAATGATGCGCCTTGCCGGCATCGAGGTCAAAATATTGGCCCGCTGCACGGCGCGGCAATCTCGACATACAATGGCGCACCGACCAAGAACGGTTTGGTGGACTTTAGCGAGCATGCCGACTTCAAACCAGCTGGACCTTCAATCAAATTGCCCGCGTTTTGAAATGAGGCTTCAGTGGCGCTGTAGCGGCGAAATCACATGAGCTGGCTGCTGTTTTCGTTTTCCGGTCCGGTCATGTGGGCGCTTTCCACCCACATTGACAAATATCTTGTCGAACGCTATTTCAAGCACGGCCGGGTTGCAGTGTTGTTGATCTTCACGGCACTGATCGACATCGCAGTCCTGCCGTTTATCGGGTATTACCGGCCGGACGCTGCCGCACCGGGCCATGAGCACATTCCGCTGATCATTCTGGCGGGCGTACTGTACATGGGGGCAATGCATTTTTATCTGGGCGCGTTGCGGAACGAGGAAGCATCGGTTGTCGGCGCCTATTTCCAGGCCACGCCATTGTTCGGCGGATTGCTTGCGTACCTGTTCCTGGGTGAGACGCTGACAACCCGCCAGCTCGGCGGCGGCGCGCTGATCGTGGCGGGTGCCGCGCTGGTCTCGTTCCAGTTCCGGAAACGACACGGCCGGTTCAAACCGCAATTGCTGCTGCTGATGCTCGCCTGCACGTTCACGATTGCCGTGAGCTCGGTCATCTTCAATATTTTTGCCATCAAGGCCGACTTCTGGACCACAGCCTTCTGGACTTATACAGGCGAGATTCTCTACGGCATCGGTCTGCTGACGATCGGCAGCGTGCGCCGCGAATTCGCGGCTTCGCTCAGGGCCAATACCGGGGCGATTCTGTCGGTAAATGCGATCAACGAGCTGATCAATTTCGGTGGCACGCTTGGCGCGCGCTACGCACTGCTGCTGGCTCCGCTCGGCATGGTGCAGGCCATCGGCAGCACCACCCCGCTGCTCGTGTTCCTGTTCGGGGTATTGATTACGCTGTTTCTGCCCAAGCTCGGCCGCGAAAACCTCGCACCAGCCAATCTGCTTCAGAAAGGTGTCGCGTCCCTGCTCGTGGTCGGCGGCGTGATACTGGTCAGCATCGGCGTCTGACGCCGCGACGTGTCACGGGCGCAGGGCGCGATGTGGCATGGGACGTTCCAGGCGCGGGTGCGGCAGCAAATGCCGGGTGAACCATTCCGAGGCAAGCTGGGAAACCCGTTCGAGCGCACCAGGTTCCTCGAACAAATGAGTGGCGCCCGATACCAGCGTGAGCTGGTATTCGCAACGAATGCGGGCCGCCGCCAGCCGGTTGAGTTCTATGACATCTGTGTCACGCGAACCTACCAGAAGCAGCGTGGGCGCCTTGACCCGTGACAATGCCTCGCCTGCCAGATCGGGACGTCCGCCGCGCGACACGACGCATTTGACGCGCTCCGGGCGGTCGGCGGCTGCCACCAGTGCGGCGGCCGCACCGGTGCTCGCACCGAACAGTCCTGCCGGCAAGGCATTGGTATTGTTGTCCAGCATCAACCAGTCCACGACTTTCACGAGACGCTGGCTCAGCAGATGAATATTGAAGCGGTATTCCGCAGTGTAGATGTCTTTTTCATTTTCGTCTTTGGTCAGCAAATCGAACAACAGCGTGGCAAATCCCGCGTCGTTAAGACAGGCGGCAACCTGCCGGTTGCGTTTGCTGAAGCGGCTGCTGCCGCTGCCGTGGGCAAAAATCACGATCCCCTGCGCCCCCATCGCGGGCAGCGACAGGATGCCATCCAGAAACACATCGTCGGCATGAATCAAAACGTCATGTTCATCGGCGGTGCTCATGCGTGCTTCCTCCTGCGGTGCTTTTGTATCACGCGCTGAGATGGGTGCTTGCACGCCGCTGCCACTGATGCGGAACATCCAGCGGTTCGACGGCATCGGTTTCATCAACATGAAACACGGCATCGAACTGGGCGGCAAGCGATGCGTCGAAGTAGTGACTCGCGCGCTCGGTGTGCGGCACATAGATCACGCCAATGGCGCGCTCCAGCATGGTCTCCTGCAGTCGCTCCGCTGCCGGCAACGCCAGCGGCAGGAAGAACCGGTCACGATGCGTGCTGTGAAACAGATACTCATAGCTTTCCCTGAGCGCCGGTCGTATCCACTTGTACTCCACTTCGCCATCCCACCCGGATGCAGCCGACACGTGTCCGGTGTAGGTAGTAAAGCCTACGAGCAGCGCAGCCGGACCAACCCGTTCGCGAACCAGCTGACCGAGATTCCATTCGCCGCGCTCGTTCGCTTCGGTCGCACGCGCATCGCCCTGGTGCGAATTGTGAGCCCACACCACGACGCGCCCGGTTCCGCCTCTGCGTACCCGGTGCGCCGCCAGAGCAAACAACGTGTCGCACATGTGCGAATCGCGGAGATTCCAGGTATTGGTCCGGCTGCTGAACATGCCGCGGTAGTAGTTTTCCGCATTCACGACTACCGTGGCGTTGCGCTCCGCCATGAACTGCGCATCCTGCGCGGAAATTCCGTTCTCCGCGAGGTAACGTTGTTCCGCTTCACGCAATTCCGTCAATTGCTTTACCACCTCATCGCGCGCCGCGGGTCTGATCCCGAATGCCGCCTGATAGCCGTAGGTCTGCGGTTCCCTGACGCTGTCAAGCAGCATGTATCGTTGGCGGGCTACTTCGGCCTGCTCCGGATCCACATGTTCGAGATAGCGAATCACAGCATCTGCAGAGCGGTACAGGCTGTAGAGATCGAGCCCGTAGATACCGACGCGTCGTCCGGCCGGCCGCGCGAGGTTATAGCGGCGGAGTTCGGAGATAAATTCGAGCATTTCCACATTGCGCCACATCCAGAGCGGAAAGCGCTCGAAATCGGACAGTGCTGCTTCCGGTGTATCGTTGTTTTCGCCCTGAACGAACCGGTTCATGCGCCAGGTATCCGGCCAGTCGCCTTCGATTGCGACCGCTTCGAACCCGTGCTCGGCAATCAGACGCAACGAGATTTCCGCCCGCATCCGGTAAAACTCACGAGTGCCGTGCGTCGCTTCGCCAAGCAGCACGAACTGCCGGTTTTCCGCCATCTCGAGCAGCGAATCGTAGTCACTCGCGTCGCCGTCGAGGCGTTCGGCGAGATCCATGACGGCAAGAAATGGCGTGTGCGCGTGCATCGTCATGCGGTTGCAGCGTGAATCTGAATCGGCTCCGAGAGCAG
>DASSOA010000130.1:0-24426 GCA_035701115.1 Gammaproteobacteria bacterium | reverse complement strand
TGCCGGCAAGAAGCAGCCATCAATGTTCAAATTTCCCCCTCTTCAAAAAGCACGTCACCTGCTCCGCGACCTCCGGCCGGAACAACATGCTGGTGTGATGCACGTCGAGTGCAATCTGGTCGGTCGCACCGGGCAAATGAGCTTCTGCGGCGGAGACGACACCGTCGTGCGGTTCTGGAAGTTCGGGACGCCGTAAATTGAAACCGGAACCCGCAGTTCCAATCAGTACGCCCAAGTCGCGCTGTTGATTCCAGACCGGATCGTGTTCTTCCGCGAGTCCGCCCGGACCACTCTGCCCCAGCAGCCAGCCCCAGTTCTTTTGCGTGAGGCTGCGCGCGGCGCTGCTGCCGCGCACCGGCGAGCCCATCAGCACCACGCGCCCCGGCGGAACCTTTGCGCCCAACTCGAACATGCGCAGAATCACCAGCCCGCCGAGACTGTGCCCCACCAGGTGCAACGCGCTCGCCCCCAATCCGGCGACAAATTCGGCAAGACGCTGCGCATTGGCGCGCACGGGTTCCAGCACGGTGTGGTAATGAAACTGATGGGTCTCGAATCCGGCCTGCGCCACACGGAGTCGCAACAGCCCCAGTTCAAGACCCGTCATATACAGGCCATGGACAAAAACAACGGTTTCTCGGGAATCGGGGGGCATTTGCTCGATCAGATCCGGCGGTGGGTGACTTGCCACCGAGTCTGCCAGCATCGCCTGCCCGCGACCAGTGCCGGACGCGGCGCGAGCGAATCCGTTATCATTTGCTTTTCAACCCGGCCGACGTTTTTCCGGTTTCCATGAACAGCAAAGTTTCTCCAGTACAACGCCGTCACAGTGTGGCCGTGATGGTCGGCACCGTGAGGGTGGGCGGCTCCGCGCCCATCGTGGTGCAGTCCATGACCAACACCGACACGGCGGATATCGCCGCCACGGCCCGACAGGTTGCGGAACTGGCGCGCGCCGGTTCCGAACTGGTGCGTGTGACGGTCAATACCGACGAAGCCGCCGCCGCGGTGCCGCACATCCGCGAACAACTGGATGCGCAGAACATTTCCGTGCCGCTGGTCGGCGATTTCCATTACAACGGTCACAAGCTGCTGACCAACCATCCCGCCTGCGCCGAAGCGCTGGCCAAATACCGCATCAATCCCGGCAACGTCGGCCACGGCAAGAAACACGACACGCAGTTCGCGACCATGATCGAGGTGGCCATCAAATACGACCGCCCGGTCCGCATCGGCGTGAACTGGGGCAGCCTGGATCAGGCTCTCTTGACGCGGATGATGGACGAGAACGCGTCGGCAGCGACTCCCAGGGACGCGAAGGACATCCTGCACGAAGCGATGGTCGCCTCGGCACTGCTGTCCGCCGAGCGTGCCGAAGCGCTGGGCCTCGGTCACGACCAGATCATCCTGTCCTGCAAGATGAGCGGCGTTCAGGATCTGATTGACGTCTATTCCCGCCTGGCATCCCGTTGCGACTACCCGCTACACCTCGGTCTGACCGAAGCCGGCATGGGCAGCAAGGGCATCGTCGCCTCGACCGCCGCGCTCGCTGTGCTGCTGCAGCAGGGCATCGGCGACACCATCCGCATCTCGCTCACCCCCGAACCCGGCGGCGACCGCACCCGCGAAGTGATTGTGGCCCAGGAAATCCTGCAGACCATGGGCCTGAGGGCCTTCATGCCCCTGGTGGCCGCCTGCCCCGGTTGCGGCCGCACCACCAGCACGGTGTTCCAGCAGCTGGCCCAGGACATCCAGAGCTACATCCGCCACCAGATGCCGGAATGGAAGAAAGCCTATGTGGGGGTCGAGACCATGCAGGTTGCCGTCATGGGCTGCGTGGTGAACGGCCCCGGCGAGAGCAAGCATGCAAACATCGGCATCAGCCTGCCGGGCACCGGCGAGCGGCCCGTCGCGCCGGTGTTCGTGGATGGACAAAAAACCGTCACGCTCAAAGGCGACACGATCGCGGCAGATTTCCAGAAGATTGTCGACGATTACGTGCACACCCACTACCCTGCGCGCGCCTGACTCACTCAGCCTGACCCCTGGTCAGCAACAAACCCGGCGGCACGAGCCCGAATACATATATATGAAGGGGACCGGCTTTCGGAACGCCCGAGCGGGTTCCGGGAAGCTGTTAAAATAGGCGGTCACGGCACAAGGTCGAGGAAATGGGCAAGTCATCCAAGTACGTCGCCAAGGTCCCGGACGCAAACGGCTTCATCCACTATACGGAAGACGAGCACCGCGTCTGGCACGACCTGATCACCCGCCAGCGCCCGCTGGTGGAGAAGTACGCCTGCGACGACTACCTGGCCGCGCTCGACCGGATGCAGTTTCCGACCGACCGCATTCCCCAGTGCGAGGAAGTCTCCGCCGTGCTGCGGCAGCACACCGGCTGGGAAGTCGCGCCGGTCCCGGCACTGATCCCGTTCGACCAGTTTTTCGATCTGCTCGCCAATAAGAAATTTCCCGCCGCGTCCTTCATCCGCAGCCGCGAGGAAATGGACTACCTGCAGGAGCCGGACATCTTCCACGAGATTTTCGGCCACACCCCCCTGCTTACCGATCCGCGCTTTGCCGAGTTCACCCATACCTACGGTAAAGCCGGCGCGAAGGCCGACAAGAAAGATCATGTGATGCTGGCGCGGCTGTACTGGTTCACTGTCGAATTCGGATTAATAAACACACATAAGGGCTTGAAAACCTACGGTGCGGGCGTCGTGTCATCGTTCGGTGAAACACCGTATGCGATTGAAAGCGACAAGCCGGTACGCAAGCCGTTCGATCCGGTGGATGCCTTGCGCACGCCCTATCGCATCGACATTTTCCAGACCACGTATTTCATCATCAACAGCCTGGAAGACATGTTCAATCTGGCGCACCAGGACCTCATGGGACTGATACGCAAGGCGCGCGAACTGGGCATGCACGAGCCGAATTATCCGCCGGCAGAAAAGAAAGTGACCTGGGCCTGACGCCGTTTCAGACCCGGTTGTTCCGTTCCACACATCTCGAGGTTGCCATGACCGAACTGGCCGAAAAGCATTGCGTTCCCTGCGAAGGCGGCATTCAGCCGCTCACCCGTGAAGAAGCCGAGCGCTATCTGAAAAAGATCGCGCCGGACTGGGAACTCACCGCCGACGCCAGGGAAATCCGCAAGGATTTCAAATTCAAGGGCTTCAACGGCACCATGGGCTTCGTCAATGCGGTCGCCTGGATCGCGAATCGCGAGAGCCATCATCCCGATCTCGAAGTCGGCTACAACCACTGTCTGGTGCGTTACAGCACGCATGCGATCGGCGGCCTGTCCGAGAACGATTTCATCTGCGCCGCCAAAGTGGACAAACTGCTCGCCAAGTAATCCGCCGCGATCGGTGCGCGTAACCGGATGAATCCGCTGAGCGACGCAAAGATCCTCGATGCGTGGCGCAGGAATGCCGCTCCGTGGACCCTCGCGGTCCGTGACCGGCAAATCGAAAGCCGGCGGCTCGTCACCGATCGGGCAATCATTGATGCCATCCTCGATTTCACACCAGAAACCGTACTCGACCTCGGGTGCGGAGAAGGCTGGCTCGCCAGAGCGCTGTGCCAAGCAGGCATTCGGGTCACCGGGGTGGACGCCGTACCCGAACTGGTTGCACAGGCCCGCAATGGCGGCGGCGGTGAATTTCTGACGCTCGCCTATGAGGAACTCGGCGAGGGTGAATTGGCTCTCCAGGTTGACCTTGCGGTCTGCAATTTCGCGCTGCTGGGCAACGAATCGGTGTCCACGCTGTTCGCCGCGATTCCGTCGCTGTTGAATCCCGGCGGCGCGTTCATTGTGCAAACCCTGCATCCGGTCACCGCATGTGGCGATCTGCCATACCGCGATGGCTGGCGTCAGGGTTCATGGGATGGATTCGATCAGGCGTTTTCCGACCCTGCGCCGTGGTATTTCAGAACCCTGGAAAGCTGGATTGACCTGTTCGCGCTGCACCGGCTCCGCTTACTGGAAACACGTGAACCGCTTCATCCCCGGACCCGGCAGCCTGCGTCGGTTATCTTCATCGCGCAGCCGACATAGCGTTCCTGCAGTCACGCGCCCGCCGGTGACCGTCCGTTACAGCGTCAAAGTTGGCTATCAATGCGCTTCCGGATGCGCTTTTGTTGCATCAACGCGACGATTCAGCGTGCCAACGAGGGCAATTCGCCGCTCAAACCCATCGCACGCCGCATAAATACGCTTTTAAGCGGCGTAAACGCGTCTACGGCGCGCATTCCGCAATTGCGCAACACGGTGAGCGCTGCGTCATCGTTGCTGAAAAGCCGTTTAAATCCGTCCAGCGCGTACAGCATCGTGAGATTGTCCGCCTTGCGCGCACGTTCATAGCGCCGCAACACACCCGGATCGCCGATATCGCGATCGCGCTGGTGGGCGCCAAGCACGACGTCGGCGAACGTTGCCGCATCGAGCAGACCGAGATTCACGCCCTGCCCGGCCAGCGGATGCGCGACGTGCGCCGCGTCGCCGATGAGTGCATGACGGGTTCCGACCGTGTGTTCGGCGTGCAGCAGCTGCAGCGGGAAACTCGCGCGCCGGGTGGTTCGGGTGACGTTTCCGAGTATGTGTTCGCTCGCGCTGCTCACTTCCCGGCAGAACGCCGCATCGTCGAGCGCCT
Source organism: Gammaproteobacteria bacterium (assembly GCA_035701115.1). Classification (GTDB taxonomy): domain Bacteria; phylum Pseudomonadota; class Gammaproteobacteria; order Natronospirales; family REEB76; genus DASSKW01. Next base: position 19,765 of record DASSOA010000130.1, on the reverse strand, counting down.
GTAACTGCGCCGCGCGTGCGTCATCCGCGGACCAGACCAGCGAGACCCGCCCGTCCGCAAGCGGCAGAAATGCGAGCGGCCCGGTGGCCAGGAAACGCTGCCATGCAGCCTGCCGATGCGGGCGCTCGACGTTGAGATGCGCGACGATCGCCTGCTGTGCATAGCGCCAGCCGCGGGTCTCGATACCGAGTTGCTGGCGGGTCGCGGATGCGGCACCGTCCGCCGCCACCAGCAGCCGCGCGCGATAGCGTTGGCCGTTCTCGAGCGTGAGGCTGACACCATCAACATCGGGATGAACGGCCGTGGGTGTCGCGGGCGCAATCAGGCGCACCGACCGGGCGGATTCGAGTTGGCGCAACAGCGCGTGCTGGATCAGCCGGTTCTCGACGATGTAACCGAGCCAGGGTTCACCGACATCGGCACAGTCGAAATGGACGCTGCCCTTGCCGCCCGCATCCCAGACGTGCATTTCCCGGTAAGGCGAGGCGCGCATTGCGCGAATGGTTTCCCACGCACCCAACGCATCCAGAATCCGGATGCTGGCGCGCGACAATGCGAACACGCGCAGATCCAGTTCCGAGTCGGCTGAAAACGTTTCCGGCGATCGCGCATCGAGCATCGCGATGTGCAGCCCGCTGTCGCGCAAGGCGCAGGCCAGTGTGGCGCCGACCACACCGGCGCCGACGATGACGACGTCAAAATCGTATTTCATGGCAGGGGCACCCCGCGCGCGAGGCGTGGCAGGCGCCCCGCCAGACCCATGTTGTGCTGCATCAGCGCGTGCCGCAGCGGCGGCAACAGTTCCAGCCCGAGCAATCCCGCATTGCGCAGCACCCGAACCGGCAGCAACGGATTGGTGAACATGCGGGTCAGGAAATCCGTGAACAGCGCGGTGCCGACCTGGTCGCGGCGCCGTGCGGTTACGTACCCTTGCAGACGCGGATCGTTGCCGACGTCGCCGCCGCTGCGTGCGATGTCCGACAGCGTTTCCGCCAGCAACGCGACGTCGCGCAGGGACAGATTGAATCCCTGCCCGGCGATCGGATGCAGGCTGTGCGCGGCATTGCCGGCAATCACACAGCGGCCCTGCAACTGCGCTGCGGCGCGCACCATGCTCAGGGGATAGGCCTGACGTTTGCCGGCTTTGACAAAGCGTCCGAAACGGCCGTTGAACGGCGCGGCAGCGGCCAGCAGAAACGCCGCGTCGTCGAGAGCAAGTGTGGCCTCAAGTCTGGCCTGCTCGACGGTCCAGATCAGCGCGTAGCGGTCGCCACCCATCGGTAGCAGTGCAAGCGGTCCGGCATCGGTAAACCGTTCATACGCGACACCTTGCTGCGGTCGCTCCACAGTGACGTTGCAGATGACGGCGCTTTGGCCGTAGTCCCAGTTGCGACCCGCAATGCCGAGCCGTTCACGGATTCGGGAATTTGCGCCGTCGGCCGCAACCAGCAGACGCGCATCGAGGTCGCGCGGCTGATCCGCTGTTTCCAGCCGCGCATGAAGGCCGCCCGGCTGCTCGTTGAATTCGATCAGCTTTGCCGGTGCAATCAGGCTGATGTTCGACTGCGCCGGCAGGAACGCGCTGAGCGCCTGGCCGATCACGCGATTGGGCACCACGTAACCGAGCGCATCCACGCCCGCTTCGCGGGCATGCAGATGGGTTGCGCCGAGCCGGCCGCGTTCGGACACATGAATGTGATGAATGGGCGTCGCCTCGGGCGCAATCGCCGTCCACAACCCGATGCTTTCGAAGATGCGCCGGCTGCCGAACGACACCGCTGTCACGCGATCGTCGTAACTCGGCTGCCCGCGGGTGCCGAACGGCACCGCTTCAACCACGGCCACCTTGAGCGGCAACGGCGCGAGAGCAGCAGCGAGACTTGCCCCCACCAGGCCGCCGCCTGCAATCAGCACGTCGTATGTCTGTTCGCTCATGACCCGGATTCGTTTCGCTCAGTGTTCAGGACATACCTGCCAGAATGCGCCGATCAACGACTGACATCACGCGGCACGCCGGCGCATGAACGCTTCGATGTCATCCGCGTTCTTCACCAGCGCGCCGGTCAATACATCCGGCTTGCCGCGCGCGACCAGCACATCGTCCTCAATGCGCACGCCGATGTTCCACCAGCGCTTCGGCACACCCCGGGTGCCGGCTGCAATATAAATTCCCGGCTCGACGGTCAGCACCATGCCCGGTTCAAGTTCGCGCCACTCGTCGCCGACCTTGTAGTCGCCGACATCGTGCACGTCGAGTCCGAGCCAGTGACCGGTACGGTGCATGTAGAACGTGCGGTAGGCCTCGTCCTTGATGAGTTTCGAAACCGGGCCTTTCAACAGCCCGTGCTTGACCAGGCCTGCCGTCAGCACCTTCACCGCTTCTTCGTGCGGCGCATTCCAGTGATTGCCGGCGCGCGCTTTGTCGATTGCCGCGAGCTGTGCCTTGAGCACGACGTCATACACCGCACGCTGTTCGGGCGTGAAACGGCCGTTGATGGGAAAGGTGCGGGTGATATCGGAGGCATAGCAGTCGAGCTCGCAGGCCGCATCAATCAGCACCAGCTCGCCGTCGCGGAGCGGACGGTTGTTTTCGACGTAATGCAGAATGCAGCCGTTTTCACCGCCGCCGACGATCGGATTGTAGGCGGGCGTGCCGCCATGGCGGCGAAATTCATGCAGAAACTCGGCCTCCAGTTCCGATTCGTTCAGGCCGGGACGGCACACCTGCATGGCGCGCTCATGCGCGCGCACCGAAATCTGTGCCGCCTTGCGCATCACGTCAATCTCGGCACGGCTCTTGTACAGACGCATGTCGTGCAGCAGGTGTCCGAGCGTGACGAATTCCTGCGGCGATTGTTTGCCGCGTCCGGCCTGGGTGCGCAGACCGTTCACCCAGCCGATCACGCGACGGTCAAAATCCGGATAGGTGCCCATGGTGTAATACACGCGTTCGCAGCGCTCCATGAGTCCCGGCAGAATGTCGTCAATGTCGCCGACGGGAAAGGCATCGTCGGCGGCGTAATCGCGCACCGCGCCTTCGGGACCCGCACGCCGGCCATTCCAGGTTTCCATCACCGGATCGCGCTCGCGGCAAAACAGAATGTACTCCGCCTGCTTGCGCCCCGGCACCAGCACCGCCACCGCATCCGGCTCGCCGAACCCGGTCAGGTACTGGAAATCGCTATCCTGACGGAACGGGAAATGGGTGTCGCGATTGCGGATCTTTTCACGCGCGGCCGGCACGATGGCAATCGCACCCTGGCCCATCATGCGCATGAGTTCGCGGCGACGACGAACGAATTCCAGTTGCTGCATTTCGGTTACCGTTTTTGGGAAAAGTGTGATGCGGGAATCAATGCAATGTTACCGGCTGATCCGGATCGGAGGGCGGCGTTGCGCCCGGGTTCAGCGCTTCGTAGAGAATCTGCACCGCAACGCGCAGGTATTCGACCAGTTCCGCATACGCCTGTTCGTCGGCTTCGTCGTCGCTGCCGCCCGATTCCACCCCGGCGCGCGCGATTTCTGCAAGGTCGTGAATGACTTCACCGGCCTCGCCCGACAATGCGTCGAGTTCGGCGCGGGTTCGGCCGAGGCTCAATCCAAACAGAAAGCCCTGGCACCAGAGACCAAGCGCTTCCACGCGTTGCGCAAGCGGTTCCTCATCGTCAGGCAACAGCGGCGTAAAATCCATGTCGAACGCGGCCAGCTGGCGGCGCACCGTGTCTTCCAGCGCGGTGAGTGCCGCATGGCATTCCCGGGTAGACGCGTTTTCGGAGGAATCGCCCAGGACCTGGCTCAACCAGGCGCTGTCAGGCTGTTGCGACCCGGAACAGATCACGCCGCACAGGGTGCCGTGCGATTCAGCTGCACCGGACGCCGCTTCCGCCCGGCTCAGGACGGTTTGCAGTTGCTCGAAATCCAAGAGGGTTCACGCCTGCATCGGTTTTGCATATGCCAATCGTAGCACCGCGCATTTACTGATGCCCAATTCCTGCGTTGACCGACTCCCGATCGCCGCTCTATAGTGATTGCATGAATACCCAACATGCCCGCGAATTGCTGGATCAGGAACTTCGGCGGCTTGAAGGCCGGATCGAGGAACTGGTGGCTGCCTGCCGCAAACTGCGCGGCGAGAACGGTTCCCTGCGCGAACGGCTGGAAAGCCTGTCATCGGAACGGGCCGGATTGCTGGCCAAAAACGAGCAGGTCCGGACCCGCGTCGAGGCCATGATCTCCCGCCTCAAGGCGCTGGAGGAAAATGCATGACTGAGGAACTCAACCCGGTCACGGTGCGCATACTGGACAAGGAATACCAGGTCGCGTGCAGCGACGATGAACGCGAGGCCTTGCTGGAATCGGCGGAACTCCTGAACAGCAAGATGCGCGAAATCCGCGCCGCCGGCAAGGTCGTCGGCCTTGACCGCATCGCGGTGATGGCCGCGCTCAACCTGTCGCATGAAGTCCTGTTGACGCGTGGCGCAATGACGCAGACCGATCAGCAATTGCTGGAGCGGTTGCGCTCGATGAACGATCGTTTGAGTCAGGCAGTCGTCACTGAAACCCCGACCCATTAACCTGCATCACACCACCGGGTGCAGGTCCGATTTTGGTTATGGCATCTCCTGCAGTGTTCGATACGGGTTCGGTACCCTCTGAGCCTAGATCGATGCCCCGGAACCGGCACGCTGACGTCGGTGAGCATGTCCGCCTTCGCAGCGGAAAGCCTAAAACGTCACAGCTGGTTCCACCTGAACCGCTGGTTCAAGGGCAAAAACCTGTAACGGCATACGCGGGAGGTGCCTCCTGAATTCCCCGTCGTCTTCCCTGCCCGCACGCGACCGTTTGCGGCGCGAGATGCGCACCCGCCGGCGCGCGCTCGATGCCGGGGAACGCCTGGGTGCTGCCACGGCACTGGCTGACGTGGTTGCGGCGCTCGCCGATTTTCACAACGCGTCGCATGTCGCCGTCTATATCGCGATGGACGGCGAAATCGATCCGTCGCCGCTGGTCGCGCATGCGCGCCGGGCGGGCAAACAGCTCTATCTTCCGGTACTCGCAGCCGGTGACGGCAACCGGCTCGAATTTGCACCCTGGTTGCCTGATACCCCGCTTTATCCCAACCGGTTCCGGATTCCGGAACCGCACACGGACAATCCGTATCCGCCGCAAAAACTTGATCTCGTGTTCACGCCGCTGGTCGCGTTCGACGCACAGGGGCGCCGTCTGGGAATGGGCGGTGGTTTCTACGACCGCACCTTTGCGTTTCTGAAGGACGGCGTTTCAAAACCGCGTCTGATCGGTCTTGCCTATGAATTCCAGCATCTTCCGTCACTGGACGAACAGGCCTGGGATGTACCGCTCGCCGGTGTCGCCACCGACCGCGGCTTTTACCGCTTTGACGGCTGACAGACATCTGACCGCGACCGGAGAGACGTTCACGTGAACTACTGGCTGATGAAATCCGAACCCGATGTCTTCGGTATCGATCACCTGGCCCGCGCCAAAAACCGTTCCTCCGCCTGGGACGGGGTGCGCAATTACCAGGTGCGCAACATGCTGCGTGACGAGATGCAGGTGGGGGATCTGGCGTTCTTTTACCATTCGAGTTGCGCGGTTCCGGGCATTGCCGGTGTGATCAAAATAAGCCGCGCGGGGTACCCGGACCATACCGCGTTGGACCCCGAAAACGGGCATTACGACCCGCGCAGCACGCGCGAAAATCCGGTCTGGTACATGGTTGATGTGACGCTCGTGGAATGCTTTCCGCGCATCGTCACATTGGCCGAAATGCGCGCCGATCCGGTGCTTCAGGACATGCTGATACTGCGTCCCGGCAACCGGCTTTCGATTACGCCAGTTGCAGCAAAACACTGGAAACACATCCTCAAACTCGCCGCTTCCAGATGACTCAGCGAATCACCGTTACGCACTCAAATCCCGTCGTGATGATGCGTTGGAATCGGATTCCGGAAGCACATGAAGCGATGTCGAATTGCAATTTTGGATTGCAAAACTGGAAATTTGAATTTTCTTGTATATACTCAGGTGCGTACATGATCTAACCGGGAGGATCCCCACATGGTTAAGAAAGCTAAAGCGAAGAAGACGAAGGTCGCTGCGAAGAAAAAGAAGAAGGCCGCTGTGAAGAAGGCCCCGCGTCGCAAGAAGAAGGCAGCGGGTCGCAAGAAGAAGGCTGGCGGCCGCAAGAAGAAGGCCGGTGGTCGCAAGAAGAAGGCTGGCGGCCGCAAGAAGAAGGCCGGCGGTCGCAAGAAGAAAGCCGGTGGTCGCAAGAAAAGAGGCGGCCGCAGGAAGAAAAAAGCCGCGGCAATGGACGCCGCGATGATGTAAGACCGCAAGGTCTTGCGAAAATAGGCCCGCTCAGCGGGCCTATTTTTTTGTCGGTATAGAATCCGGATTTTGCAGCGGGGAGAACACCTTCATGGGCAGCGACGAATACAAGCGCCGTGCGGCACTCGAGGCATTGAACCGGCTGGAGGACGCCGCGGTCATCGGCGTCGGAACCGGCTCGACCGTCAATCATTTCATTGACGCGCTGGCCGGCATCAAGGGCCGTCTTGACGGCGCGGTCTCGAGTTCCGAGGCCTCCACCGCGCGGCTCAAAAAACTCGGCATTCCGGTGCTCGACCTGAATGCGGTCGGCGAACTGGACGTCTACGTGGATGGTGCCGACGAAGCCAATCCCCATCTGCAGCTGATCAAAGGCGGCGGCGGTGCGCTGACACGGGAAAAGATCGTGGCTGCGGCCAGCAGGCGTTTCATCTGCATCGTGGACGACAGCAAGCTGGTGCCGGTACTCGGCGCGTTCCCGCTGCCGGTGGAAGTGATCCCGATGGCCCGCAGCTACGTGGCGCGGGAACTGGTCAAGCTGGGTGGGCGACCCGACTGGCGCGAGGGATTTGTAACCGACAACGGCAATGTGATTCTGGACGTGCACGGCCTGGCGATAACCGATCCGCCGCAACTGGAAACCACTATCAACCAGATCGCGGGCGTGGTCACCGTGGGATTGTTTGCACGGCGTCCGGCGGACCTGCTGCTGGTCGGCGGCGCGGACGGCGTCAAGGTAATGCGCTGATCTGTGCCTGGCGGGCGCGACTCAACGTCGCCGGCGTTCAGAAGTTGTAATTCAGACCGACGACGAACGCGCTGCTGTTCAGCGAATTGATATCCGACTGCGTGCTGCGGTAGCCCGCATTGAGCCAGATATTCGCGGCAAAGAAATACTGAATGCCCAGTGCGAAGTAACTGCCATCCGAATTGGTCGCATCACTCCGGTAATTGCCGACCTGTCCGATGTAGTTGATGTCGCCGTTGCGGTACGCAATGCCCCCGTACAGAAACCGGCCGGCACCGGACGGATCGAAGCCGCCTTCTTCGACGTTCTCCGACTGAAACACGTAAGTAAGCTGCCCGGCACGGATGCGCAATCCGAGTTTGGTGTTGGTCTTGGCGCGCGCCTTGTCGTGGGCAACCGCTCCGACCAGGTCCACCGCGTCATAGCCGAAAGTCAGCCCGGCAAGATAGCTGCCACGATCCGCATCGGTCACGCCGGAAGAGGAATCCATGCCATACTGCAGCAATCCCTGGAAATGCGTCGCGTCGCCGTTGCCGAGAAGCGGCGACTGATATTGGGCCGCGCGGCTGATGAATCCGTCGGTACCGTAATCGGAACCGGACATGGCACCGCCGTTGCGTGCCTCAAGACTGGTGTAGGCGAATGGATCGAAATCGATGCCGCCCGTGGTCTTGTAGGCGCCGTCGAAACGGCCCAGCGCAAAAGCACCGTACCGCCCCTCAATGCCTACATAGCTGTCGCGCGCCTGAAAATCGTTGGTCGCGCTGGGTGCATTCATGACGAATTCGTACTTGCCGAATACGTTCACACCGTCGCTGATTTGCTGCTTCAGCTTGAGCCCGATGCGGCCCGCGTTACGCGTATCGTCCAGCGTATCCGCGTTGAGCTTGGTCGCGCCCGTCCCCGAGGTCTGCTTGGTGGCCTCGGCATAGATCCGGCCATACAAGGTCAGATCCGCGTGGCACAACGCCGGAATACCGGCAAACAGCACAAGCCCCAGCACCCGGACCGTTTTCATACCCGCCCCTGCAAATTTATGTAATGCGGCGCCCTTTATAACCGCCCGGCCCGCGCGAAACAATGGGCGGCTGCGGGAAAGCTGGAGCCAACCCCCAGCCGGCGGAGTTTCCGCCACCCTGCGTAAAAAACAGAAACCCCGCCACTAGGGCGGGGTTTCTGTTTTTGGCTGGGGGACTAGGATTCGAACCTAGGTTGACGGAGTCAGAGTCCGTAGTCCTACCGCTAGACGATCCCCCAAATTAGGTGGATTCACAGAACCATCCCTGGTACGCGCTCCGGCTCGTCATCCCTGACTCGCGTTTACCCGGATCAAACAGCCACTGGCTGTTCGATTAAAGAAGTCCGGGTAAACCCTACCGCTAGACGATCCCCCAGTTGAACTGGAGCGAAGCCGGATCAGCGCTTCGAGTACTGCGGTGCGCGGCGGGCCTTGTGCAGACCGACCTTCTTGCGTTCCACGGCACGGGCATCACGCGTCACAAAACCGGCACGGCGCAGGGGCGAACGGTGTGTTTCATCGTAATCAATCAGGGCTCGCGCCAACCCATGACGGATCGCGCCGGCCTGACCGGTGGTGCCGCCACCTTCGACGGTGACCATGACGTCCAGGCTGTCGAGCATGTTCACGGTTTCCAGCGGCTGACGCACGATCATGCGCGACGTCACGCGGCCGAAGTACTCATCGAGCGGACGGCCGTTGACGAGAATGCGGCCCTTGCCGGGTTTAACAAACACGCGGGCCTTGGAAGTCTTCCGGCGGCCGGTTCCGTAGTTGGTGGTCACTGCCATTTTGATCGTTCTCTCGAATCGGGATTTGGGTGATGTCAGATATCCAGCGCCTGCGGCTGCTGGGCGGCGTGCTTGTGCTCGGCACCCGCGTAAACCTTGAGCTTCTTGAACATGGCACGGCCCAGCGGATTCTTCGGCAGCATGCCCTTGACCGCGATTTCGATGGCGCGCTCGGGATGTTCCTGCAGCATCTTGCCGAGGCTGGTGTGCTTCATGTTGCCGATGTACCCGGTGTGACGGTGGTACATCTTGTCATTGAGCTTGTTGCCCGTGACATGCACTTTTTCGGCGTTGACCACCACGATGTAGTCGCCGGTATCAACGTGCGGGGTGTATTCGGGCTTGTGCTTGCCGCGCAGACGGCGCGCGATTTCGGTGGAAAGGCGCCCCAGGGTCTTGCCCGCGGCATCCACCACGTACCAGTCGCGCTTCACGGTCTCCGGCTTCGCTGAAAACGTCTTCATGGACCAACTGACTCCGATGCAAAGGGGTCTGCGAAAAGGCGGCAATGCTACGCGAGACCCCGTATTATTTCAAGCACTTAGCGATCCACGCGCCTGGAACCTGAGTGCGCCGCGCCGCGTCGTCGGATGCTAAAATATATTATAAATCAGATAGTTATATTAGATCTTGAGGCGTTCGACCACGCGCCCGTTGAGCAGATGCTCTTCAACGATCTCTTCGATGTCGTCCAGATCGTCATAGCTGTACCAGACCGCTTCCGGGTACACCACCGCGACCGGCCCTTCGCTGCAGCGGTCGAGACAGCCCGACTTGTTGACCCGGACCCCGCCGGGACCGGCAATCCCGAGTTCCTTGACCCGCTTCTTGGCATAGCCGCGCATGGCCTCGGCGTCATGGTTCTGGCAGCACGGTGAGCCGTCATCGCGCTGGTTGGTGCAGAAGAATATGTGTCGACGATAGTAGGACATCAGTGCGGACTGCCTGCCGGTTCAGACCGTCATTTTACTCCGATCCGCCGGCCCGCTTCAGAAGGTGTACACCAGCGACACGGCGGTGATGGTGTCGGTGTTCTTGAAGCCCGGCAGCACGGTGGTGTTGTGCTTGACAGTATAGGAAACCGACAGTGCGAAATTGCCCGCGAGATTCGCAGTCAAGGCTGTCACCGACTGGGTATAGGTGTTTTCCGTGCCGTGTTCGACGCTGAGGTTTTCCGTGAAGTTGCTGTTGCCGCTGAACTTCCACAGATAATTGAGCGCCAGACGCTCGATCACCCCGCTGTCAGTGGTGTCGTCCACAAAATGCGTCTGACGCGCACCAGCACCGAGTTCCAGCCCGAGCTGCTGGGTGTCCGTATTCACCAGCAGCCGGCCATAACCCGCCGCTTCGGTGGTGCGCCGGCTGTAACCGCTGAACCGGTCCGACAGATAGTCGACCATTCCGAACAGGTAGTTGTTGTCGCTCAGCGCATAATTGCTTTGCCCGTTGCCTTCATAGCTCTCGGCGGTTCGCAGGTTGTCCTGACTGGCATTCAGGGCGGACAGCGAGAGTGAATCGAGCCAGTTTCCGGTCTTGTACCCTGCCAGCGCCTTGCCGTTGAGGCTCACTGTATTGCTGTTGCCCGTTGTATGCAGATACCCGAGCGATACCGAACCTTGCCAGCCTTCCTTCACTGCAACTTTCTTCGCCGCGTCCGCATTGGCGTTGAGATCATTCCAGTTTGAATCCGCCCTTGCCTGCACCGCGATGCCGCACACCGAGGCCGCCAGCAGACATAACACTACGCGCTTGCACATGAATCACCTGTCCTTGAGTTGGTGAGGTAGGGGCCCGGGCGAATACCCCGGCCGGGCGGTATGATACCGTTTCACCCGCGGGATCATGCAATGCCAACCAGGTTTCCGGATTTTCCACTGAGTGACGCCGACAAATGCGTGAAGTGCGCATTGTGCCTGCCGCACTGTCCGACCTGGCGGGAAACCCGCAATGAAGCCGAATCGCCGCGCGGACGCATCGCACTGATGCAGGGGTTCGCCACCGGTGCGCTCGAAATCACGCCGCGGCTCGCCATGCATCTCGACCAATGCCTGCAGTGCCGCGCCTGCGAAGCCGTGTGTCCGGCAGAAGTGCCCTATGGAAAACTGATTGACGCGGCACATGCGGCGTTGCAGGAACACGGCCAGCATGAGCGCTGGCTCGGGCGCACGCTTGCATGGTGGATGCGCCGCAACACGCGTCTGCGGTTTTTGCACTGGCTGCTCTGGCTGATGCAGAAATCGGGACTGCAGCAGCTCGCCCGGCTGGTGCCGTCGCTGCACCGGATGCAGCGCCTGCTGCCGGCATTGCGTGCGCCCGCCCGCCGTCGGACGGTCTATGCAGCTGCCGTGGCGAAACAGGGCAGCGTCAACCTGTTTCTGGGCTGCATCGCGCGCATGACCGAACCGCAGGTCAGCGATGCGGCTATCGCGGTACTCCGCGCGGCAGGTTACGACGTCCGGATTCCGGAAAGTCAGGGCTGCTGCGGCGCCATGGACCAGCATGCCGGCCGCGCACTACAGGCCGCGACGCTTGCCGCGAACAACATCAATGCGTTTGCCGGCAACGCGGACCCGATTCTGAGCAGCGCCAGCGGCTGCGGCGCCACGCTCGGCGACTATGCGCGTCTCACGGAACATGCCGAGGCTGGAAGATTTGCCGCCCGCCATCACGATATCAGCGAGTTTCTCGCGACTTTGCCCGCGCTGGCACAGCTCAGCTTTTCCGCGTGGCCCGTCACCGTGGTGCTGCACAACCCCTGCACGCTGCGCAACGTACTCAAGGCCGAACAGCACACCCTGGCGTTGTTGCGCCGGATTCCTGAATTGAATGTCGTGGTACTGCCGGCGAATGCAGGCTGTTGCGGCGCTGCCGGCAGCTATGTCGTCAACCAGCCGCACATGGCCGACCGGCTCGGTGACAGCCTTGCCGGAAACATCGCTTCGAAGCGCCCTGCAGCCCTGATCACCTCCAACGTCGGTTGCGCCATGCACCTCGCGGCCTCACTCGCGCGCAACGGCACGCCGGTTCCGGTCATGCACCCTGTCGAAGTGCTGGCACGGCAGTTACCCCGATCGCCGGGCGTATAATTCGCGCATGCGTGACCGCGTCTACACTCCCGTTGATCGTATGCTGATTGGAATCCAGCGCAGCTTGCGTACGGTCATGCCTCCTGCGGCACACACCGCGTCACGCCCCTACCCAGCAACCGGGATTCAGGAAGCACATCTCGAAGACAGCGAACGCAAACTGGCCGGACGACTGATGCGTGTCAACCACGCCGGCGAAGTGGCCGCGCAAGCCTTGTATCAGGGCCAGGGATTGACGGGCCGCGATCCGGATGTGCGGCGCGCGATGGCGGTGTCCGCACAGGAAGAAATCGACCATCTGGCCTGGTGCGAAACGCGCCTCGCCGAACTCGACACGCCAACCAGTCGCCTCGACCCGTTCTGGTTTCTCGGTTCGTTCGCCATCGGCTTCGGCGCCGGTCTGCTCGGCGACGCGTTCAGCCTGGGATTTGTCGCGGAAACCGAACACCAGGTCGTCGAGCACCTGCAGGGACACCTCGCACGCCTGCCCGCGCACGACACCCGCAGCCGCGCCGTGGTCGAGCAGATGCAGAAAGATGAAGCGCATCACGGTGACACCGCGCGCCGCGCAGGCGGACGCCCGATGCCCGCGCCGGTACGCGCCATGATGCGTCTGACTGCGAAAGTCATGACGGGAACGGCGTACTGGATCTGATTCGGAATATCCGGTTTAACGACTGTCCGCAACCCGCCATTCGCTGGCCAGCATGGCGTACAGGCATTCGTCGCCCCACTTTCCCTTGAAATACGTGTTTTGCACGAAATGCGCTTCCTGGCGGAAGCCTGTGCCAGCGAGCAGTTTTCGCGCCGCTGTATTGTCCGCGTCAGTCACCGCGATAATCCGATGCTTGTGCAATTGCCCGAAGATGTAATTCACCAGCAGCGACACCGCTTCCCCTGCCAGCCCTTGGCCCTGATGCACGGGTGCGAGCGTGAAACCAATCTCCACCTGCTGGTCGTCTTCGAGGAAATGCAGCGCACAATCGCCGAGCAGCACATTTTGGCGCTTGTCGGCAATGGCGACCTGATACCAGCTTCCCCGTGTGCCGAACGGCACCGACGCCATGCCCGCAAACAGGCGCCGGGCGTCGTCCAGCGAATAGGTTGACCAGCTCTGGAAACGTGCGACGGCCGGATCGGCGCGATAACGGGCAAACGCCGGCAGATCCTGTTCCGACAACGGCCTCAGGACGCAGCGTGCACCGGACAGCGCTGGGAATTGCACGGTGTACTCAGGTAAACGCGAATACCAGCAGCAGAATACCGATCGCCAGCATCGCGTAGCCGCGTCCGCGGCTTTGGCTGAAACTGATGTTCCGGCGTTCCGGTTGCAGCAGATGACGCATGTTGGCCAGCGAATTGAATTTGCTGCTGCGGACTTCGTCGGATTGCAGCCACTCCGGTTCGATGTCCTGCGGGCGTTTACCAGGCAGATTGCGCAGTATCAAGGCGCCATAAATGCACGCCAGCGCGCCGGTGACGGCCAGCAGTCCGCTTGTCAGCGACAGCGACATCGGCAAGGCCTCGCGTGAACTGCAGCCGTCCTCGTATGCGTCAACATGTTCATATCTCGCTCTGGCTGCCCTTGCGGATATTGCGGCCGTAGAAAATCTCCAGCATCTCGTTTTTCAAACGTTGACGGATTTTATCCGCCTCCTTCGGCTTTAACTCATCGGCGCCGGTGCCGAACAGATAATTGTCCAGATCGAATTCCTTCAGAATCATCTTGGTGTGAAAGATGCTTTCCTGATAGACGTTCACGTCGATGGTCTGGTAGCGCTCACGGGTATCGTCGCTCAGAAAATTCTGGATCGAATCAATGTCGTGATCAATGTAATGCTTGACGCCGTGCACGTCACGGGTAAAGCCCCGCACCCGGTAATCCATCATCACGATGTCGGACTCGAACACGTGCAACAGGTAATTCAGCGCCTTGAGCGGTGAGATGCGGCCGCAGGTGGAGACGTCAATGTCTGCGCGAAAGGTGCTGATGCCGTTGTCCGGGTGGCTTTCCGGATAGGTGTGCACGGTGATATGGCTTTTGTCGAGGTGCGCCACCACGGCCTCCGGCAACGGGCCCGGTGATTCGTTGTCGTGTCGCGCGGCGAGAATCTGCGAGGCAACCGGCTCTTCCGAAATCAGCATCGTCACCGATGCGCCCTGCGGATCGTAATCCTGGCGCGCGATGTTGAGAATGTTCGCGCCGATGATATTCGACACGTTGGTAAGAATCTGCGTCAGACGCTCGGCATTGTAGGCTTCATCAATGTACTCGATGTACTCGCGACGATGGCGTTCGGTCACCGCGTAATTGATGTCGTAGATATTGAAACTCAGGGTCTTGGTAAGGTTGTTGAAGCCGTGCAGTTTCAGCTTGCTGAGCGACGTCGCCAATGCTTGATCCTCCTGGCCGGGGCCACAATCGGCGGTATGAAATAAGGCCGGCTATTTTATAGGCATTTAGCGCGCCCACCATCCCGAATCAGGTGCCATGATTCGGACACTTTCCTCAACCTCATGTTTTATATGGTAAATCCGTCTGAGCGGGTCTTCGGACAATTTATGTTCATCCATGCTACTTTATAGTTTTATCGGGTTGCAGAGCCCAGAGGGGACGAAATGCCACAGGAGCAAATGCGCAGCTTCGGGATTCCTGCGCTGGACCATTTCGTCGCCCAGTGCCATCTGCGGCATTTCCCCTCCAAGGCGGCTGTGGTCAATGCGGGCGACAGCTCCAACAGCCTGTTCCTGGTAATCGAAGGCTCGGTGGCGGTCGTCGTCGAAGACGAAGACGGCAACGAGATCGTGGTCGCCTACCTGAACCGCGGCGAATTTTTCGGCGAGATGGGCCTGTTCCAGCAGGACCCGACCCGTACCGCCTGGGTGCGCACCCGCTGCGACTGTCTGATCGCGGAAATCAGTTACACCCGCTTCCGTGAACTGGCCCACAACGACCCGGATCTTCTGTTCGCGCTCGCCGGACAGCTCGCCGCCCGGCTGCGACTCACCACCCGCAAAGTCAGCGATCTCGCGTTTCTGGATGTGACCGGCCGCATTGCGCGCACCTTGCTCGACCTCTGCCGCCAGCCGGACGCCATGACGCACCCGGACGGGATGCAGATCCGCATCAGCCGCCAGGAAATCGGCCGCATTGTCGGTTGTTCGCGGGAAATGGCCGGACGCGTGCTGAAAACGCTGGAAGAACAGGGCCTGATCTCCGTGGCGGGCAAAACCATTGTGGTGTTCGGCGCCGAACCCACCGGTGACCGCACCATCCCGCTGACCCGGCGCTTCAAACACCACTGAGCATCCGCGCGTCAGCGGCCGAACAGCTCCACGAGTTTTTCACCCGGTTCGTCGGCCACCATGAAGGCTTCGCCGACCAGAAACCCGTGCACGCCGGCCTGGCGCATGCGCGCGACGTCGTCACGCGTGCGGATGCCGCTTTCCGTCACCACCAGTCTGTCAGCCGGAATCTGCGGCAGCATAGCCAGCGTGGTCTGCACGTCGGTATGGAACGTTTTCAGATCGCGGTTGTTGATGCCGAGCAACGCGGACGGGAATTGCAGCGCGCGTGCCAGTTCGTCCGCATCGTGCACTTCCACCAGGACATCCATATCGAGATCCGCCGCGAGCGCCAAGAGGTCGCCCAGCATGGCATCGCCGAGCGCCGCCACAATCAGCAGAATGCAATCGGCACCGTGCACGCGTGACTCGTACACCTGCCAGGGATCGATAATGAAATCCTTGCGCAACAGCGGCAGGTCACAGGCGTGGCGTGCCTCATCCAGGCATTCGAGCCCGCCCTGGAAAAACGGTTCATCCGTCAGCACCGACAGACACGCGGCGCCGGCACGCGCGTAACTCGCGGCGATGCCCGCGACGTCGAACGACTCGCGCAACACTCCCTTGCTCGGCGACGCGCGCTTGATTTCGGCAATGATGCCGGCGCGACCCGCGGCGATCTCGCGTTCTATCGCCGCGTGAAACCCGCGCGGCGGCGGCAGATCCTGCAATTGTGCACGCAGCGCCTTCAGTGGTCGGACCGTGCTGCGTGCCGCCACTTCTTCCGCCTTGGCGGAAAGAATGCGTTTGAGAATGTCGGGACGGCCGGTCACCGCGTGGCCTCCGCGAGTTCGTCCAGCTTGCGCCGCGCGGCACCACTGATCAGCAGTTCCCGCGCGTGTTCGACGCCGCTCACCAGCGTTTCGCTCACCCCGGCGGCGTAGATTGCCGCACCCGCGTTGAGCGCAATCATGTCGCTCGCCGGACCGGGACGCCCGGAAAACGCCGTGCGGATCAGGTCGAGACTCTGCTGTGCACTCGATACGCGCAAGGCATCAATGGATTGCCGCGTCATGCCGAAATCCTCCGGCTGCACGGTGTAACTGCGCACCTGACCTCCCTGCAGTTCCGCGACCCAGGTCGGCGCGGCAATGCTGATTTCATCGAGTCCGTCGCGCGAATGCACCACCAGCACGTGCTGACTACCGAGTGCACGCAATACTTTCGCCAACGGTTCCAGCCAGCGTGGCGCGAACACACCGAGCAGCTGATTCGGCGCACCGGCGGGATTGGTCAGCGGGCCGAGCAGATTGAACAGCGTGCGGGTGCCGAGCTCCTTGCGCGGGCCGGCGGCGTAACGCGCGGCCGCATGGTGTGCCGGCGCGTACATGAAACCCAGGCCAACCTGTTCGATGCATGCCGCGATCCGCTCCGGCGGCAGATCGAGTTTCACGCCAAGTGCTTCCAGCACATCGGCGCTGCCGGAACAGCCCGACATGGCGCGATTGCCGTGCTTGGCAACATGACCGCCGGCGGCCGCGACCACGAAGGCGGCCGCCGTCGAAACATTGAACAGGCTCTTGCCGTCGCCGCCCGTGCCGCAGGTGTCGACCAGGTTATCGCAGGTGACGGACACGCCCACTGCAAGTTCACGCATCACCCTGGCGGCGGCCGTGAGTTCGTCCACCGTTTCGCCCTTGGCGCGCAGCCCCGCCAGAAACCCCCCGATTTGTGTCGGCGTGGCGTTGCCGGTCATGATCTGGCGCATGGCCGCTTCCATGTCGGCACGCGACAGATCCTCGCGATCAACGATACGACTGATGGCTTCTTTGATATCCAAGTTAATCGGCCTCTTCAGCACTCTCTCCCTCTCCCTCCGGGAGAGGGATGGGGAAAGGGTGAAATCACGCAATAGACGATGCTGATGACTGGCAATCAGCGCTCCAGAAAATTCCTGAGCAGCGCGTGCCCGTGCTCGGTCAGAATCGATTCCGGGTGAAACTGTACACCCTCAACCGGCAGCGTTTTGTGACGCACACCCATGATTTCCTCAACACTGCCGTCGTCATTTTCGGTCCAGGCCGTCAGCTCAAGGCACGCCGGCAGCGACGTCCGTTCGATGACCAGCGAGTGATAGCGGGTGGCGGTAAACGGGTCCGGCAAGCCGCCGAATACACCCTGCCCCGTATGCCGCACCGGTGACACCTTGCCGTGCATCACGCGCCCGGCATGCACAATCTTGCCACCATACGCCTGGCCGATTGCCTGGTGCCCCAGACACACGCCGAGTATCGGGATGCGTCCGCCGAATTGCCGGATCACGTCGAGCGAAATTCCCGCCTCATTCGGCGTGCAGGGTCCGGGGGAAATCACGATCCGCTCGGGGCCAAGTGCTTCGATCGCCTGCACCGTGATGGCATCGTTGCGGTACACGCGCACGTCCGCGCCCAGTTCGCCCAGGTATTGCACGAGGTTGTAGGTAAACGAATCGTAGTTATCAATCATCAGCAGCATGCATGTCTCGCTTTCAGTTTCTATGCAATCTGTCATCCGTCGCGGTCATTGCGACCGCTTTCAGCAAGGCCCTGCCCTTGTTCAGGGTTTCTTCCCATTCCTTTTCGGGAATCGAATCGTGCACGATGCCGGCGCCAGCCTGCACGTGCAGATAACCGTCCTTGATTACGGCAGTACGAATCGCGATGGCGGTATCGAGATTCCCGTTCCAGTCGAGGTAGCCCACCGCGCCGGAATAGATACCGCGCTTGACCGGCTCGAGTTCGGCGATGATTTCCAGCGCGCGCACTTTGGGTGCGCCGCTGACCGTGCCGGCCGGAAAACAGGCTTTCAGCACATCCAGCGGGCCGAGCCCGTCGCGCAACCGGCCCTGCACCTGCGACACAATGTGCATGACATGCGAATAACGTTCGATCACCATCCGGTCCGAGATGCGTACGCTGCCGGTTTCGCTGACGCGTCCGACATCGTTGCGCCCGAGATCGAGCAGCATCACGTGTTCGGCGCGTTCCTTGGGGTCGGCCAGCAATTCTGCCGCCAGCGCGTTGTCTTCGTCGGCATTGCGTCCGCGCGGGCGGGTTCCGGCGATCGGCCGCAGCGTCACGGTGCCGGATTCGGCTCTCACCAGCACCTCCGGCGACGAGCCTACCACCTGCAGGTCTTCGAAATCGAGCAGATACATGTACGGCGAAGGATTGATCACGCGCAATGCCCGGTACACATCTGCCGCACTGCCTGCAAAGGGCGCACTCAACCGCTGTGACAACACCACCTGCATCACATCGCCGTCGCGGATGTATTGCTTGGCGCGGGTTACAGCGTCGCAGAACGCATGGGATTCGAATCCGGAAACAAATTCACCGGCCACGCTGCCGGCGAAACCCTGCAACGAGGGGTAACGCGCGGGTGCGCGCAAACGCGCCACCAGATCATCGAGCCGATGCTGCGCCCGCTCGAACGCATCCGGCTGTTCAACGCCGGCGTGCACAACGAGCTGCAGGGTACCGCGCAAATTGTCGAAAATCGCAAGTTCGTCGGCGCGCAGCAGCAGGATATCGGGAACCCCGAGCGTGTCCGCGGTTTTACTGTCGCGGAGCCGCGATTCGATGCGATTGACGATGTCGTAGCCAAAATACCCCACCAGTCCGCCGCTGAAACGCGGCAAGCCGGCAATGGCGGGCACACGGTAACGCTGTCGCACGCGTTCCAGTTCGCCAAGCGGATCGTCGGTTGCGATGCGCTCGCAATCGTCCCCGTCCTTGATTTCCAGCGTGCCGTCGCTGTAACTGACGACGCCTGTTGCGGGCAGTCCGATGATCGAGTAGCGGCCCCAGGTCTCGCCACCTTCCACTGATTCCAGCAGGAATGAGTTGGGCGCGCCGGCGAGCTTGAAATACACGCTTAGGGGCGTATCGAGATCGGCGAGGAGCTCGCGGACGACGGGGATATGGTTGTAACCGGCTGCCCGAAGGGCATCAAACTGCTGCTGGTCCATGAACGGTCACCTGAAAAAGCGGAAACGTGAATTTGCTCAGAAACGCAAAAACGTCCGTCTCACCATCGCCAGGTGCGGTTGCTTGCAACTCCGTTCAGGTTTACCGGCAGGAACATGAAGTGACCTAGCATGAAGCACTGAGACTGTGCCGCGTACAAACCATACCGGCTTGCTCAGAATTGCACAACCCCATCCCGCCAGTGGTCGAGGAGCTCTGGCAACTCCCCCAGTGAATCGAGAACGGCGGTTGGCGCCGGCACCAGCCGGGTGTCGCCGTAACCGTACCGTACACCCACCGCATGGAACCCCGCGGCGTGGGCGGCCTGTATGTCGTGACTAGAATCGCCGACCATCAACGCGGTATCAGGCGGAACCCGGCAGTGATTGGCGGCATAAAGCAGCGGCAGCGGACTCGGCTTGCGCTCCGGCAAGGTGTCACCGGATATCACGATATCGAAGCGGGCGCGCAGGCCAAAGGCT
>DASSOA010000129.1:0-6014 GCA_035701115.1 Gammaproteobacteria bacterium | reverse complement strand
TTACGTCCATCAATATCAGTTACCAGCCGGCGCTCTACTGGTCGGTACCGTATTACATCGCGACCGAAAAGCACTGGTGGAAAGAGGTTGGCCTGAAACCGAACTTCAGCACCTTTCCGGCGGGCGCACCGCAGGTCGCGGCCTCCGCATCCAAATCGTGGGATGTGGGCGGCATGGGCTCGGTGCCCGCGTTGCTGGGTGCCGCGCGCTACAACCTGCTGACGATCGGTATCACCAACGACGAATCGTCGGCCAACCTGCTGATCGCGAGCAAGAACTCCTATGAGAAATTCCACAAGGATCCGAAGCTGATCAAGGGGCAGCGGATTTTGCTCACTTCCAACTCGACTGGTGATTACGCGGTTACCTCGTGTCTCGAGAAATGGGGTTTGTCAAAATCCGACGTGCACATTGTGAACGTCGGCCAGGCGCAGATCATTTCGGCGATCAGCAGCGGCAATGGCGAACTTGCCGGGGTATGGGCGCCGAACAACTATACGCTCGAAGAAAAAACCGGCGCCAAGACACTATGCACCGGTAAGGAAGCAGGAGCCATCATTCCGGGTGCACTAGTGGCGCGTGCCGATTATGCAAAGGAGCATCCGGAACTGGTCGCAAAGTACCTCGCGGTTTTCGTGCGCACCGTCAAGTGGATGCGTGAGCATCGCGACGAAACTGTCAAAATGATGCAGGCGTTCTATCACCAAGGCGGTGTGATCCTGCCGGACAAATACTTGAAGGTCGAGATCGATACGCGGCCGATGTTCGATCTGTCGCAGCAGATCAAGATACTGGACCGCGGCCACGGTGCGTCGGAAGTGGATCAGTGGATGACGAAGATCGCGCAATTCATGAAATCAGTCGGCACCATCCGTTCCATTCCGGACGCGAAGTCATATGTCGATCCGAAATACATGCAGATGGTGGAGAAGGATCCAAAACTGAAGGCGTTTGCGACTTCCGTGAAATGATTCGGGGCCGGCGACAAATACATCAGGGGCGGATTATTCTGCCCCGATTGTTTGTTCCCGACGTGCTTGAAAGTGTGCAAAGACAGACTACACTGTAATCGTACTATTGGCTTTTTCCGTCGTCTTGTAGATTCAAAATAGCTGTCGTAAGCGGTAGCGGCAACTTGTGAACAATCTCTCAGGAGGCAGGCATGGACGAGAAGAGCTCCAAACCTTCCCGGCAGTCAGCGGGGGAGGAACAACCCATTGCATCCCGTCGTGATTTTCTCAAAAGCGCAGCCATTACAGGGAGCGTGGCAGCACTGGGATTTCCGGCAATCGCCGCCGCACAGCAGGACGAATTGCGGCCGCGGAAGGTTCCGGCGACTGGATTACGCGACGCACCGGGTAGCGCCAATCACTATTACATTCCCGCGGCGGTCGATACCGTGCACTGGGGCATCCTGAGCAAGACGTTCAAGCCCCTGGTCAAGATCGATTCCGGCGATTTTGCGACCATCGAGGTTCTGACCCATCAGGCAGGCGACGATCATGAGCGCATGATCAAGGGTGATCCGGCGGCAGAAGCCGTCTACTACTGGACCAAAGACAAGAAGAACATCAATCGGCGCGGCGTCGGGCCACTGGATGCGCCGGTCGGTGCCGGCGCCGGATGGGGCGTGCACATCTGCACCGGGCCGGTCTATGTGAAAGACGCGCAGCCCGGTGATGTGCTCGAAGTGCGCATTCTCGACGTTTTCCCGAGGCCGTGCGCCAATCCGAAATACAAGGGCAAGACTTACGGCACGAATCTGGCCGCGTGGTGGGGCTATCAGTATCACGACTTGATCGAAGAACCCAAACCGCGGGAAGTGATTACGATCTATGAAATCGACGCATCAGGCGCGCAGGACTTTGCGCGGCCGGTCTACAACTTTCGCTGGCTGCCGATGACCGATCCATCCGGAATTCATCACGACATTTATGACTATCCCGGCATGATCACCGACCACAGCGCGGTGAAAGAGAATCATGGGATCATGAAGAATGTGCGGGTTCCGATCCGGCCACATTTCGGCACCATCGGCCTGGCTCCGAAGGAGGCCGATCTCGTCAATTCCATTCCGCCGAGCTATACCGGCGGCAACATGGACGACTGGCGTGCCGGCAAGGGTTCGACCATTTATTTTCCGGTGTCGGTTGAAGGCGCCTATTTTTTCGTCGGCGATTCCCACGCTGCGCAGGGCGATTCCGAATGTTCCGGAACGGCGATCGAGTGTTCATTCACCGGCGTGTTCCAGTTCATCCTGCACAAGCACTCCGACCTTGCGGGCTCGACGCTCGAAAACCTCAAATGGCCGTTGCTGGAGACAAAAGAAGAATGGGTGATTCACGGCTTCAGCTACCCGAACTTCCTGCTCGAGTTCGGTCCGCAACCCGACAAGCAGCAGGGCATTTTCGAACATTCGTCGGTCGATAAGGCGATGCGCGACGCCTATCGCAAGATGCGCGACTTCCTGATGTCAACGCAAAAGCTCACCGAAGACGAAGCGATTTCGCTGATGTCGGTCGGCGTCGATTTTGCCGTCACGCAGGTCGTCGATGGCAACTGGGGCGTGCATGCGTCGTTGAAGAAGCGGATTTTTATCGGGGACAGTGCTTGAAGCGCCAGCCAAACTCGATGTCGCCTGCAGGCAGCTTAGCCGGAGTACGGCCGGCTGCCGTGTCCGGTGCGGGCCTGATACGTTTGGGTCCCGTCCGGCGCCGCGCGACCTAAATCCGTGACGCACCCAGTTGCAACTGTTCCAGCACCTGCTTCCGCAGCGTGGCAGGCGCAACCACGGTAACCTCGGGCACGTGGCGCAGGATGTCCATCACCAGTTCGCGCGGGTCGCTGAACGGCACCTGCAGGTGGTAGCAGCCGTCGTCGGCAAACCAGCCGCTTTGTTCGGTGTGCCAGCGCTCGTGGCTGACCCAGCGCGCGCGTTCGGGTGAGAATTTGAGTTCCGCCCACTGCACTTTGTGTCCGGAGAAAATGCCGTATCCCGAATCGAGCGCCGCGTCGATCTCCTTTGCCGGAACCTCCTTCGCCTTGTCGTTGCTGATCCAGACGCCTCGGATGGCGTCGAGCGCAAAGCTGCGCAGGCCGTTGCGCAGGTGGCACCATGCGTCCAGATACCAGTTTTCGCGGTAATAAGTGAGCCGCTGCGGAGAGATTTCCCGGCGCAACAGCTCGTCGCGGGCCCGGTGGTAGTGATCGACGACGAGGCGGCGGCGCTGCAGCACGGCGGTCGCGATCGGTGCGAAGTGTCCGCTGTCGTAGGCACGCGCGGTCACGCGTTGCACGCGGATGCGCTTCTGCACTGCGTCGGCCGGCATGTTTTCGCGATCGAGGAGCAGACGCAGACGGGCGAGCAGCGGCTCGACGTGCGGCCCCAGCAGTCCCGGTTCCAGATCCTTCAGCAGTTGCTGCATTGTCAGCAGCGCGTGGATTTCGGATGCGTTGAACCACAGACCCGGCAGCTCGTATTTGTCGCCGGCGCCCTGCTGGTCGAAACGGTAGCCGCCCGCGTCGCGATCCCACACGATGGGGGCATTGAGCCGATCGCGCAGGTATTCCAGATCGCGCTTGAAGGTTGCGAGCGATATTCCCAACTCTTCGAGAAAATCGGTGACCGGAACGGCGCCCCGTCCCTGCAGCAGCCGATCGATGCGGTAGAGCCGTTCGGTGCGGTCCATGACAATTCCGTGCTGGACGGGGCTGAATGCGTGGCGATTCAGGCGACGTTCGCCAGCGCCGCCTCCGGGCGGTTTCCGGTCGCGGCCTCGGCCGCCCGGTAGAGGCGCGTCAGCACCATTCTCATGTCCCGCGGCAGGTAACGCCAGCCGTGCTGCGCGATATCGTCCGGAATGCCGAACAGCGCTTCCGCTACGCCGCCAGCGATGGCGGCGACGGTGTCGCTGTCGCCGCCGATCGAGATCGCGTTGCGGATCGCGTCTTCGAAACCGGTGGCGGTGAGCGCACACACCAGCGCCTGCGGTACGGTGCCCTGGCAGCTTTCGTTGAAGCGGTAATGCGGCCGGATTTCATCAACGGTCGTCACAAGGTCGTAGCCGAAGCGCTCGCTGATCTGTTGCCGGATGCGCAGCGGCTTCGTGCCGCTGCGCGCCAGAAAGATCGCCATCGCGGTGGCTGCGGCGCCTTTCATGCCTTCCGGGTGATTGTGCGTCACTTCGGTCACGGCGGCGGCGAGCTGCAGCGTCTGTTCCAGGTCTCTGCCCAGCAGTCCGGCCGGCGCAACGCGCATCGCGGCACCGTTGCCGTAACTGCCGTACGGCTCGGAATCATCGGAGCGCAGCCAGCGCGCGAATCCCTGTCCCCAGCCGCCATTTTCCCAGTAGCGGCGGCCCCATGCCTTCAAACTCTTCGCCGGGTGTTCCCCGCTCAACAGCGCATCGGCCACCGCAACGGTACAAATGGTGTCGTCAGTAAAAAAGCTGCGGGCGTGGAAGAACGGTTCAAAATCCTTTGAACGGTAGTTGTCGAACTCGTAAACCGAACCCACGATATCCCCGATAACGGCTCCCAGCATGATGATTCTCCTCAGTGTCGATTGATGCGGCGGGTGCGGCGGCCGACGGTAATCACCGTGCCGCCCTGGCTTACCACGGCGTAGACGTTCAGCGCCCGTTCCAGACGCTTGTATTCCTGCCGGCCCGCCGCCACGCGGATTCGCTGACGCCCTCCCCGGTCGAAATACACAGTATGCGCGCCGTGCCCGCCGTGCGTGCGCGTGCCATAGGCGAAAAGATAAGGCAGTACCGCGCGCGGAATGCCGCGCTGTTGCAGCCGGGTGCTGGCATGAATTGTCATCTGCAAATCGTCCATGAGGGCCTCCGTGTATGGATCGGATGGCTCCATTGTGACCTGTCACTGGCTCAAGACATGAGCCAGTAATATCTTATCTCGAATCCGGCGGTTTCGATGTCGGCAAATCGCCGGAAATACCGACTATCCAAATAGGGACAAGGCTGTGTGGCTGCTGCATGATGAAAAAAGCGGCGAGCTATAATTCTGGCTGCATGAGTATCCGAAACGAACGGGGAATGGCAGGCGAGGCAGAAATCGAGGATTCGGTGCGTGCCGCAGTGGGCCGGCTGACTCCGATCGTGCGGCCGGCGCTGCAGGGCGAGGTCGTCAGCCGGTTGAAGCAGATGATCGATGACGGCGTCCTGATTCCCGGAAGCCGCGTGCCCGAGCGGCGATTGTGCGCGCAGCTGGGTGTTTCGCGAACGCCGCTGCGCGAGGCGTTTCGCGCGCTGGAGGCGGAAGGGCTAATCGAGATTCGGCCGCACCGGGGCGCCACGATCAGGAAGCTGAAGCCGGCGGACCTCGACCACATGTTCCAGGTGCTTGAAGTGCTCGAGGCGCTGGCCGGCGAGCTGGCGTGTGACGCGATGACGGATGCCGAGCTGGCGGACACCGAGCGCCTGCACGAGCGCATGATGAAAGCGTTCCGGCAGCGCGACCGGCGGACGTTTTTCAGGCTGAATCGACAGATTCATGAAGGCATCGTGCATGCCGCGCGCAATCCGACGCTGACCCGGATTTATGATGGCCTGAGCGGCCAGACTCACCGCATCCGCTACATGGCGCACAACACCGACGCACAGTGGGAGATCGCCGTGAGCGAGCATGAGAAAATCATCGCGGCGCTCAAGGCGCGCAACAGGCGGACACTGCAAAGTCTGCTGCGCGCGCATCTTAAGCACAAACGCGAACGGGTGAAGGAACTGCTGGCGCAGCCGGCCTGAAGCACCGGCTTCAGGCGTCTGTCATTGCGCCGCGGTCAACGCGCTTTTCACGTACTCGCGCTTGTTGCGCAGGTGCTGCTTCAGGATGCGCGCCAGCCGCTTGCCGTTGCGCGCTGCGAGCGCGTCGCGGATCTCGCGGTGTTCCTGCACTGCCTGTTTCCAGCTCTCCGCTGACAGATTCACCATGTAGCGCGCATAGCGCACGCGGCTGCCCAGCCCCTGATAGACGCCGATCAGGATCGGATTGCC
>DASSOA010000128.1:0-12308 GCA_035701115.1 Gammaproteobacteria bacterium | reverse complement strand
GCACGCATGAACGGCGCGGCGCTGTGCAGCAATGCAAAGCCGCCCCAGCCGAGCAGTTGCGACAGCCAGGCCATCTGGCGGACGTAGCGGCCGATTTCGCGGTATTTCCCGGCGCCATACAAATGCGCGGTGGTTGGTGATTGCGCCATCAACACGCCGAGCGCAAACAGAAACACCGGCGCCCAGACGTTGACGCCGACCGCGACGGCGGCCAGCGTATGCGCACCCAGCAGGCCGGCCATGATCGCGTCGGTGAGGCCCATGCCGACCAGCGCCAGGTTGTGCACGATCAAGGGTCCGCCGATGGCCAGCAGGGCGCGGACTTCACGTTGCGACGCGGCGCGACGCGGGCTGGATAACGGACGCATGGTGTCCATGTAAGACGCACACTGCTGGGGGAAACCGGGGCAGCGATCATAGCAAGTTCACGTGATCCGCGTGACTGTGGCATGATGAGCCGCCCGGTCGCCAGCCGGCGGCCGGTTTCCCAGCCTGGAGGCCTGCCATGTCCCAAACTCTTCGTCGCGTTGCCATCGTCGGTAGCATGCGGATTCCGTTCTGCCGCATGAATACCCAGTACATGCGTCTCGGCAATCTGGAGATGCTGACCGCTGCACTGAAAGCGCTGGTGGACAAATACAATCTCAAAGGCGAGGTCATCGGCGATGTGGCGGCGGGGGCGGTGATGAAACATTCCCGCGACTGGAGCATGACGCGCGAAGCGGTGCTCGGCAGCGGTCTCAGTCCGCACACCCCCGGACATAATTACGATCGTGCCTGCGGCACTTCACTTTCGGATGCCATCGAGCTCGCAAGCCGCATTGCAGTCGGCGAACTCGACAGCGCGATTGCCGCCGGCGTGGATTCGGCGAGCGATGTGCCAATCGTGTTTGGCCGCCATTACCAGCAGATCCTGCTCGATCTCAATCGCGCACGGACCTTCGGCCAGCGCCTCAATGCGATTTCGCGCTGGCGCTTGCGCGATCTGAAACCGCATTTTCCCGCGGTCACGGAAGCGCGCACCGGGCTGTCCATGGGCCAGTCCTGCGAAGTGATGGCCAAGGAGTGGAATCTGACCCAGAAAGAACAGGACGAACTCGCGTATGCGAGCCACATGAAGGCCGCCGCCGCGTGGAAGGAAGGATTCTTCAATGACCTGGTCGTGCCGTTCAACGGCGCGACCATGGATAACAACGTGCGCGGCGACACGACGCTGGAGAAACTCACCAAACTCAAGCCCGCATTTGATCGCAGCGGCGCCGGCACCTTGACGGCCGGCAATTCAACGCCGCTGACGGACGGCGCATCGGCGGTGTTGCTCGCCAGCGAAGACTGGGCCAGGGCACATGGTCTGCCGGTACTCGCCTATCTCAGCTACGGCGAAGTGGCCGCGGTTGATTTCGCCGGATTGAACGGGCCGCGCGAAGGCTTGCTGATGGCGCCAACGTATGCGGTGCCGAAGATGCTGGATCGCGCCGGACTCAAATTGCAGGATTTCGATTTCTACGAAATCCACGAGGCATTTGCCGCACAGGTGTTGTGCACGCTCAAGGCGTGGGAGTCGGAAGAATATTGCCGCACACGATTGGGTCGCAACGCGCCCCTGGGCAGCATTGACCGCAACAAGCTCAACGTCAAGGGCGGCAGTGTCGCGCTCGGTCATCCGTTCGGCGCCACCGGCGGCCGCATCATCGGCGGGTTGGCCAAACTGTTGTCGCAGAAGGGATCGGGACGTGGCCTGATTTCGATCTGCACCGGCGGCGGCATGGGCGTCACGGCGATCCTGGAACGTTAATCAGCCCGTCACACAAAACAAAACCCCGCTGCCCGAAACGGCAGCGGGGTTTTCATTTTTGCGTATCAGAGATTCGACGTGCAGTTCGGACAGCGGGTCGCCTTGATATTAATCGTTGAACAGCAATGCGGACATTCCTTGGTCGTCGGCGCAATGCCGGCTTCGGCCTTGTGGAATCGCTTCTGTGCTTTCTGCATCGCGCTTATCAGGATGAATACCGAAAAAGCGATGATAATGAAGCTGATGACGGTATTGACGAATTGCCCGTAGTTGAGCGTGACCGCCCCGGCAGCATGCGCCTGCGCGATGGTCGCATACGGTCCTGCTTCCTTCGCGCCCGCTTTCAGCACCACGAACAGATTGGAAAAATCGACGTTGCCGAGCAACAGTCCGATCGGCGGCATGATGACGTCGTCCACCAGTGATTTGACGATGGTGCCGAAGGCGGCACCCACGATGATGCCGACCGCCATGTCCACGACATTGCCGCGCATGGCGAAATCGCGAAAATCCTTGAACATGGACATGGCCTGTCTCCTTGTTTTTGCATGTGCCGTGCGTGCAGACGCCGGGTCCGCTTCGGACCAGACTATAGGCGCAAACCGGCGCAGCGAACAGGGCACGGCATGCCATAATCCGGTTTCGGCATTCTTTACCTAGGGAGGCAACGTCGCCAATGCAAGACCTCGCCGAAGGCCAGGAGGCCGGCGCCCCGCACCTGGGCATCCTGCTGGTCAACCTGGGTACGCCGGACGCGCCCACGCCGGACGCGTTGCGGCGTTATCTGGCGGAATTTCTCTCCGATCCGGACGTGGTGACGCTGCCGCGGTTCCTGTGGTGGCCGATCCTGCACGGCATCGTGTTGCGGACCCGCCCGGCCCGGTCGGCCGAAGCCTATCAGCGCATCTGGACGGCCCAGGGGTCACCCCTGCTCTATCAGACGCAGGCCATCGCGGTTGCATTGGAGACCGAACTGGAAGCGCAGTTGAACTGCGCGGTTACGGTTGCTGTCGGCATGCGTTACGGTCAACCCTCACTGGCGCATGCCATCGGGGAATTGCTGGACGCGCTGCCCACCCGCGTGGTGGTGCTGCCGCTCTATCCGCAATTTGCCCAGGCCACAACCGGTTCCACCCTCAAGATGCTGAACACGCTCGGCAACGAAACCTCGGCGCTTGCCGTGGGTCACGCCATCCGCGATTACCACGCTCATCCCGGCTACATCGCCGCGCTGGCTGCCAGCGTTCGCGAGCACTGGGCACAGCATGGGCGCGGACAGCGCCTGCTGATATCGTTTCACGGCATCCCGCAGCAGATCGCCGATCGCGGCGACCCGTATCCGGTTCATTGCCGGCAAACTGCGACCCTGCTCGCCGAAGCACTGGGTCTCGACCACGGCGACTGGCAGCTCGTGTTTCAGTCCCGGTTCGGTCCGGCAGCCTGGCTGCAACCGTATACCGATGAAACGCTGAAGCAACTTGCGGCCTCGGGCATCAAGACCGTGGATGTCATCTGCCCGGGTTTTGCGGCCGATTGCCTTGAAACCTTGGAAGAAATCGCACTGCGTTATGCCGAGGTTTTTCGCGAAGCCGGCGGCGATAACTTGCGCTACATTCCTGCGCTGAACGCGCGTGCCGATCACGTCAGGGCGCTCGCGGCCATCGTAACGGAAAAGCTGGATACTGCCGAACCTGAAACGCCGGTTGTCGCGGCAAGTTGAATCGCAACATGCTGGGCGATTTTCTCGAAATCAGCATCTCCGCGCGCGACATTCTCGCCGCGGTTGAATTTTACGAACGGCTCGGTTTCAAACATGCGCCGGTGGGCGAAACCTGGCAACATCCCTACGGCGTCATGACCGACGGGCGGGTGGCCGTGGGCCTGCATCAGTATACGTTTCCGTCGCCGTCGCTCACGTTCGTACTGCCCGAGCTGCGCCGCAATCTCCAGCTACTGGAATCCGCTGGCATTGAGTTCGCCTTCTGCAAAATCGCCGAGGATGAATTCAACGAAGCGGGATTCACCGATCCCGACGGGCAGATGATTACCCTGCTCGAAGCGCGCACGTACTCGCCGTTGCGTAACGGTGTCGCGAGTTCGTTGTGCGGATACTTTCTCGAATACCGCATGGGCGTGCGTGATTGCAGGGTGAGCCGCGCATTCTGGGAACGCATCGGGATGGTCACGATGACACCCGATCCCGGCAACACGGGTTACGTGCAGATGGCGCGCAGCGGTCTCAATCTGGGCTTGCAGGAATCCCGCTCTAAAATTCCGCCGCAACTGGTGTTCATACACGATCAGCCGGAAGCGCTGCTGCCGGTACTTGAGGCACGTGGCATCGCGTTCCAGCGCGGCCGCGATCATGACGGTGCCGCGCTGCTCAGGATTCCGGCGCCCGACGGACTGGACATTCTGATACGCGACCGGGACTGACCGGCGTCCGCTTGTCTGTGCGCCGTGATAGAGTAGGCGCCGGAACACAAGGGGAAGACATCACCTCATGCATCCAACCGTCACCGGCCTCGTCAATACCGTCCTGATCGGCGCAGTCGTCCTGTTCATTCTCTACCGGCGGGTTCGTCGCAATCTCGGACGTCAACGTGTGCGCGAAACCGCCATGTGGATACGGGCGGTAATCCTCGGTCTTGTGTGCGTACTGCTGCTGGCCTCGCCGTTCCGCACTGCCATGAGTTTGATCGCTGCTGCGGTGGGTGCCGTGGTCGGTACTGGCCTTGCGTTCTACGCGCTTGCGCATACCCGGTTTGAGACGATGCCGGACGGCCGCTATTACACGCCGAATGCCTATATCGGCATGGGTGTGACCGCACTGTTGATCGGCCGCCTGATCTACCGTTTTGTGGTCCTTTATCCGGCGATGCAGGCCACCGCGAAGCTCGCTGCGCAGAATCCGCAACTGCAGGCTTCGCCGCTCGCAGCCTATCAGCGCAGCCCGCTCACGTTGGGAATCTATTTTCTGCTGGCCGGCTATTACGTCTGCTATTACGTCAGCGTCATACTGAAAAGCCGGAGCGCAACCCCGGTTCAAACCTCGCCACAGGCACCGCTCAAATAGTCCGCACTCACTGGTTGAAGATACGGTCGAGGTGGTTCATGTCATTGACCACCTGCCACTGGCCGCCGTCCTGGGTGACAACTTTCTGCCAGTGCTGCAGCCGGTCGAGGTAATTCTGCGGATTGACGTTGTCCTGATGAAGTTTGGTCACGTCCACGGCGATGACCTTGGTACCAGTCAACGGCAATTTTGACTTGCGTACGTAACCCTTCGGCAAATCCTGGTTCAGGTCGGAAAAAATCAGGATGTAGCGGTGGCCATCCCCGCTTTCGTCAAGTTCCTGCGCTGCCTGCAATACGGCACCGCTCACGTCGGTGTGCTCGCTGGGACGCAGATTCTGAAAGTAGTGATTGAGCCGTGCGCGCAGTGCCCGCTTCTGTTCGTTGGCAACCGACGGGCGGTCGTCGAAGGTGACGTTTGCAACGATGTTCTTCTCGCTGAAGCTGGCACTGTCGATGGTAGCGACCGCGAGCGAATCGCCACTGACCAGCGTACCCAGCAGATAATCAATGACCGGGTTCGCTTCAGCAAGTTGTTTGCTGTAACTGCCGGACACATCGAGCAGGACATAGACCGCGCGGGCATGTTTGCCGCCGGTCTGGGTACATCCTGCAGCCGTCAGCAGCAGGATCAGTGTAGCGATCAGTACACGGCGCATGGCGATAACCTCACGCGGTTTTCTTGCTGTTCTGGCGGTGCGACTGCGCGATGCTGCTGCGCGCACTGCGCACCCAGCGTTCCACGAGCAGCATGGGTGACACCAGCGTGTCGTAGAACGACACCAGCAGGCGGCTGGTCGAAGCGACCACGTTGCCTATCAGCCGCAAACTGAAGGCACTTACGCGTAACAGCGACGACGATGCGAGCCCGACCACGGTGCGCCCGGAATGCACGAACATTTCCAGCGGGATCGCCGCCCAGGCGAGCAGGAACGGCAGAATGAAGCCCAGCACCATTTGCGCCAGTGACGGCAGCCAGCGGTACTGGAATGCGGCGCTGGTGGCAACCGCACCACCGGCCAGCTGCTGGATCAGCGCTTCCTTGTCGGCGGCCAGCAGATTTCGCATGAACCCCAGGCTCGCTTCGATGCAGGCCAGCACCGTGAGAAACACCAGCATCAGGAACAGTACGCGGCGCCGGACCTTGTCCTCCATGGTGGCGATGGCGGGAAACAGATGGGTAAACCGCAGCGAATCCATCAGAAACACGCCGACGGATATCTCCATGGCGACCAGCATCAATGCGGCCACATCGGAAGCGTGAAACGGACCGATGTAACTTGCACCGCCCACCATTTCCGACATCGGCATGGCGATCAGGTTGAAATTGATGACGCCGCCCACAATGGTAATGCCAAGCAGGAGGGTCGCCACAAAGAACTGGGTGACCGCGGACGACTTCAGGGTTTCCTCGACATGATCCGTGCCGGCGATGATTTCCTCGAGGCGCGCGATCTGGTTGTCGATCTTCTGGGTGCGATCGCCGAGTCCGGCAAACATCTTTTCCAGACTTTCCAGTTTCCGGTTCATGAAACGCCACATCGGCAGCATTTGCTGGAGTATCTCGTGGCGCTTGCCGGCCGCCTTGCGGTACGCGCCGACCACCTCCTTGCTGGATTTGTCGAGCATGTCCTGCACGTTGCGCAGGATGTTGGCAACCGTGGCGTCGCCGTTGGCGGGAATCCTGGCGACCGAATTCACGGCATCCACCCAGGGTGGCGGCATGGGCGGGACCTCGCCTGACCGCTGAAAATCTTCCTCGATGCGCGCGCCCATGCTGCTGAGTTGACGGTTCAAGGCGGGATAGCCGCTCAGATCGCGATTGACGTAGGCGGCCACGCGCTCGAATTCACGCTGCAGGCGCTGCACCTGGTGTTCGCGTGCCTGCACCAGCATGACTTCGCGATTGCGCTCGTTGAGCCGCTCCGAGGTACGCAGCAGCGCTTTTGCCGCAAATCGCATTCCGCGATAAAAGAGTCCGCCGATGGCCTGCAGCAGGCGGTGTGCCGGAACGCGCGCGACATACAACGCGACAATCAGCAGCACCACCCAGATAACGACCGAAAGCGTCGGTGAGGCGGACCAGAAAGTCAGAAATTTTTCACCGGACATGGGTTGTCTCCCCGTATTTATTGCGCGTGGACGCCATGGCATCACACCATGCGATCGCACGCGATCGAGTGACCACCACGCTAATCTGCAAATGAAATTATTGTTGTGACAGGATTCGCAATCCGGACAGTTCGAGGAAACAGATTTTCCTTATGTCCTTTCTACTTAAGTCAAGTGAGTGATGGGGCCCAGTCTGGAGACAGGTGCAATGTCATTATGGAAATTGACGTGGCGTGCTGAATGCATCCGGCACTATTGCTGCGTGCGTTCCAGCCAAACCAGCAAGCCCTTGGCGTTAAGCTCCACGTCCATGTCGAGCCACACGTTCACGGTGTCCTGATTGAGCGTGCAGCCGTGTTCGCGCACGCATTGCGTGAGCCAGGCGTGGATCTGCTGCTTCATGTTTTCAAGACGCTGTTCATCTTTCGGGCACGACCGGGCAATGTCCACCTGCTCGTCAATGCGGCGGTGCATGTCCGCAGCAAGCCGCTCGAGATCCGTGACGCGGCTGTAGTGGGTGAGAAAGCACGCCTCCGGTTCAAACGACATGATGCGGTCCAGCGAAGCGTGTGCCTGAACGGGGTCGAAATGAACCGGCGTGGTCGCGGGGAAGATGAATGCGCCGTTGGCCGTGTCGAATATGCGGTATGAAATTCCAAACGTGTCGCCGGTAAACACGCTGCGGCTGTCGTGATCGACGATGCAGTAATGATGCAGCGCGTGTCCAGGCGTATGAATGAAATGCAATTCAGACTTGCCGAGCCGGAAGCGCGCGCCGTCTTCGACGGTGACCACATGCTGCGCGGAAATCGGCGGTATCTCGCCGTACAGGCGACTGAATTCGGCATCGCCGTACACCGCTTTGGTCCCGGCGATCAATTTGGCGGGGTCCACGATGTGGGCCGCGCCGCGCGGATGAACCAGAACCCTGGCATTGGGCAGATGCCGCATCAGTTCGCCGGCGCCGCCTGCATGATCGAGATGTACGTGGGTCAGCAGCACGTAGTCCACGGCTTCGCGTGGAAGACGCTTCAAGTCCAGCGTCGCCAGCAACTGCGGCACCGAGTGCGTGGTGCCGGTATCGACAAATGCGGCGCGGCCGTCACGCACGATCAGATGACTGGCATCGAGTTGTGGGCGCACGTAATCAGTGTCAATCGCAATGATGCCGTGATCGAATTCAAGCAAAGACGGCGAATTGGACATGGCCGGACCTCGAGTGGTCCGGCCATTTTAACAATCGCCGGCGGAAGGTGTGAGGTTTCAGTGCGTCCTGAATACCCACGGACTCTTGAGCGCATAGCGCCTGCCGATTCGCTGCGCCAGTGCGCGCGCGTCTGCGTAGGTCGCGACCTGGCGCATCGCCAGCCGGTGCCAGAGTCGGCCCTTTACCATCACCTGCTCCTCTTCGGAAGGGTAGCCCGCGGCCGCGAGCTGATGTTCGAGGCGCAGCGTGTCGCGGTTATCGGTTGAGGAAATCAGCGCCACGACCCAGCGACCGCCGGTCTGTAGCACGCCGTCGCCGAAATGAACGTCCGTCTGCGCCGCCCAGTCGGTGAGTGTGTCGCGGGTCACCGGCATGTTCATCTGCATGCCGCCGGTTTTCGGCATCATCATGTAATGCATGGGCTGATCCATCATCATCATGGCGTGGCCCGGCGCGTGCATCTCGGCCTTGCCTTCGAGCAGTGCGACGAGATCGCCGTCGGCGCCGGCGCGGCCCCATACGTCGGTCCCGCGGATCCCGATGGTTGCGGTGCCGACCTGGATGTCCACGGTGCGGCGTTGCGTCTTGCCGATGAGGTCGGTGGTGAAGCGGAACACCCCTTTGAGAATGTGCAGCGCGCCTTTGAACAGGCTGCCCTGGGTGTCGTGCATCATGTCCATCGCCGGGGTGGCGAGTTCGGTGTTTGCGCCCATTTTGACCACGCTGTGTTCGGGCAGCGCCAGGTACACCCGCCCGCCGGCACCGGTTCGCAGCGTGTCGCCGTCCGCGATCGTGGTGCCTGGCTTGAGGGGCGTGGTCGCGGTGCCGTGGACCAGCCACGCCGGTGATTGAACGGCTGTGATCACGCTGCCTGAAGGCGGCGCGGCGCCGAACGCCGAAGTCGTGGCGCACGCCAGCAGCAGGCTGGCGATGGAAAACTCCTGAAACCGTCGCATGGCTGACCCCCGGATTGAGAAATGTCTGCGTGTTGTCTCAATACGCACACACCGGCCGTGCGGATGCAGTGGTCCGTAACGGCGCGCTGTCCGAAACCAGACCGTGCGTGGCGGGCGATTATTTCACGCCGGTTTCGCTTGCAGGTCGTAGGCGTCGTGCCCGGTGATCCGGACTTGGGCGAATTGCCCGCGTTTCAGTCTGCCGCCTCCCGCAATGTGCACCACGCCGTCAATATCCGGTGCGTCGGCGAAGCTGCGGCCGATGGCGGCATCGCCGGACACGTCGTCCACCAGAACCGTGAGTTCACGATCCATGAAACGCTTGAGCCGCGCAGCGCTGATGCTCGATTGCAGCTGCATGAACGCGTCACGCCGCTGTTCGGCGAGCTCGGTCGGCACCCAATCGGGCAACGCATTGGCATCCGCAGTTTCGACCGGCGAATACGTGAAGCAGCCGACGCGATCCAGCTGCGCTTCATTGATGAACTCAAGCAACTGCTCGAAATCCTCGTCGGTCTCGCCGGGAAACCCGACAATAAAGGTGGAGCGGATGGTGAGATCCGGACAGATGTCGCGCCACTCGCGGATCCGTTGCAGCGCCTTTTCGCCGGCGGCAGGGCGCCGCATGGCCTTGAGTATGCGTGGGCTCGCATGCTGCAAGGGAATGTCGAGATACGGCAGTACCTTGCCGGACGCCATCAGCGGGATGACATCGCTGACATGCGGATAGGGATAGACGTAATGCAGCCGTACCCAGATGCCGAGCGAGCCCAGGGCTTCGCACAGATCGGTCATGTGCGTGCGGTATTCGCGGTCGTGCCAGTTGCCTCCGGCATACTTGATGTCCACGCCGTAGGCGGACGTGTCCTGCGCCACCACCAGCAGTTCCTTGACGCCGTCGCGCACCAGCTTCTCGGCTTCGCGCATTACCTCACTGATGTTGCGGCTTACAAGTTTGCCGCGCAGTTTTGGAATGATGCAGAAACTGCATTTGTGATTGCAGCCTTCCGAGATTTTCAGATAAGCGTAGTGACGCGGCGTGAGTTTGATGCCGCTCGCCGGCAGGAGATCCACATAGGGATTGCGCGGCGGCGGTGCCAGTTGCTGATGCACGGCGCGCATTACCGATTCGTAGTCGTGCGGTCCGGTGATGGCGAGCACGTCCGGATGCCGCTCGCGGATCAGCGCTTCGCGCGCACCAAGGCAACCGGTGACGATCACCTTGCCGTTTTCGGCCAGTGCCTCGCCGATGGCGTCGAGCGATTCCTGCTGCGCGGCTTCGATGAACCCGCAGGTGTTCACCACCACGAGATCGGCTTCGCCGTAGCCGCCGACGACCTGGTAACCTTCGACGCGCAGCTGGGTCAGAATGCGCTCGGAATCAACCAGTGCTTTGGGGCAACCCAGACTGACGAAGCCGATCCGCGGCGCGGTCTGGGCCAGACTGTCGGCGGAGGCTCGGTTCATGGTGTCACGGGCAAAAAAGGGTGCGTATCCTAGCCCGCCGCATGCAGCCGGGCAAGCGGCGTCCGTTCAGGCCAGCGCCCGCTCGATGTCGGCCCTCAATCCGGCGTCTTCCGGCACGGTTTTCGGCGAGTAACGCTTGAGTATCCGGCCGTCCCTGCCGATCAGGAACTTCTCGAAATTCCACTGGATGTCGGCGCCGCCGGTTTCCTGTTTCAACCACTTATATAGAGGATGCGCGCTCGCACCGTTCACGTCGATCTTCGCAGTCATCGGAAAACTGACGTTGTAATTCAGGCTGCAGAACTGTTTGATTTCCGCCTCCGTCCCCGGCTCCTGCTGGCCGAACTGGTTGCACGGCAATCCCAGCACGGTAAAGCCCTGATCCTTGAATTCGCGCTGGAGCTTTTCCAGCCCGGCATATTGCGGAGTCAGGCCGCATTTGCTCGCAACATTGACCACCAGCACGGCGGTGCCATCCAAATCCTTCAGCGCTTTTGGCTGACCCTCAATGGTACTGACCTTGAAATCATGAAAGTTGCTCATGGTCGCCTCCTCTTCCAGCATGGAATGAGTCGTGTGATTCGTTTGTTGACTGTGCCGCCATTTGAATACCAGACCCGCCGTGGCAACGATAGCCAACAGCGGCAATTGCCAGGCCCAGGGCAGTTGCGGAAACAGCATCAAGACAAAGCCGGTGACGCCCGCTGCAATGGCGCCTGCCAGCAGCCAGCCTCGCAAAATCAGGATGTCCACAAGCGCAAGAACCGCGGCAAGCAGCCACCAGTCAAGAAAGCTCAGGGCATCGAGGTAGCGAACCATGACGTCGGTCGCAGCAGCGTCAGGCGATTTTTGACAAAGATTGTTTGCGCTTTTTGAGATGCACCAGCAGCAGCGAAATTGCCGCCGGTGTCACGCCAGGAATGCGCGATGCCTGGCCGATGGTCTGCGGGCGTACCTGTTCGAGTTTCTGGCGCACCTCATTGGACAAACCGCTTACCTTCGAAAAATCGAAATCAGCCGGCAAGGTGGTTTCTTCCTGACGGCGGGCGCGGGCGACTTCGTCGCGCTGGCGCTCGACGTAACCGGCGTAGCGGGTATGGATGGCGACCTGCTCCGCAACCTCGGGCATGACGTCAGCGCGACCGACGCATGAGAGCGCCACCAGTTTCGAATACTCGACGTCGGGCCGGCGCAGCAGATCGAGCGCGCGTGCATCCTTTGTCAGCGGTGCACCGAGCAGTTCGATGGCGTCGGCGTCGGTGAGATCGGAGGGACGGATCAGAATCTGCTGCAGACGCGCGGTTTCGCGTTCGATCGCTTCGCGCTTGGCCGCGAACTTCTCCCAATGTGCATCAGCGATCAAACCGAGCCTGCGACCGGTCTCGGTGAGCCGCAGATCGGCATTGTCCTCGCGCAACATCAAACGGTGTTCGGCGCGGCTGGTGAACATGCGGTACGGTTCCGGCGCGCCGCGTGTGATCAGGTCGTCAATCAGCACACCGAGATAGGCCTGATCGCGCGTTGGCCACCACGGCTCGTTGCCCTGCAGGGACAATGCGGCATTGATGCCGGCCAGCAAACCTTGCGCAGCGGCTTCTTCGTAACCGGTGGTGCCGTTGATCTGGCCAGCGAAATACAAACCTTTTATATATTTCGTTTCGAGCGTGTAGCTGAGATCGCGCGGATCGAAGAAATC
>DASSOA010000127.1:0-6945 GCA_035701115.1 Gammaproteobacteria bacterium | reverse complement strand
GGGCGACGAGGTGCTCGGCAACGAGACCCGCGTGAAGGTCGTCAAGAACAAGGTCGCGCCGCCGTTCAAGCAGGCGCAGTTCGAGATTCTCTATGGCCAGGGGATTTC
Organism: Gammaproteobacteria bacterium; assembly: GCA_035701115.1. Classification (GTDB taxonomy): domain Bacteria; phylum Pseudomonadota; class Gammaproteobacteria; order Natronospirales; family REEB76; genus DASSKW01. The sequence goes on along the minus strand of DASSOA010000127.1, from coordinate 6,837 downwards.
CCGCCAGGGCGAGATCATCGAGCTGGGTGTCGCCCAGGAACTGGTTGAAAAGGCCGGCGCCTGGTACAGCTACAAAGGCAAAAAGATTGCCCAGGGCAAGGAGCAGGCTCGCGAATACCTGCAGCAGAACCCGGATGTCGCGGCCGAGATCGAGGCCGGCATCCGCGAGAAACTGTTGCCTAAAAAGGTGAAGGCGCCGGCCGGTGAGCCTGTCGAAGCCGAAGAAGCCTGAAGGGGATGAAGCCAGCGACCCGGCGCGGATTCGCGCCGCGGCGCTGGATTTTCTTGCCCGCCGCGAGCACTCGGCGGGTGAAATTACCGCTAAACTGTTAGCCCGCGGTTACGACCGGGATGCCGTCGCGACCGTGGTCGCCGCGCTTGCTTCCGGGAACCTGCTCAGCGATGTCCGTTTCGTGGAGGAATTCGTGGCCAGCCGCCTGCGACGCGGTAGCGGCCCGGCGAAAATCCGCGAAGAATTGCGTGGCCGCGGCGTAGACGGGGCGCTGGTTGATTCGGCGCTCGCTGAATACGCAGATGCGTGGGTCGAAAATGCCGCGGCGGCACGCCGCAAGCGCTTCGGTGCGGCGTTGCCGCGCGATTATGCTGAGCGCGCCCGGCAGGCGCGTTTTTTGCAGCAACGCGGCTTCAGCGCCGAGCAGGTGCGGCGAGTGTTGAAAGGTGACATTGACGATTAGTGCTGCGTGCTGAGGGTGGGGTTCGGCATCGGCATTCACTGAACCCACATCCAGAAACGGAATACGGCACGTTTGATTGACATGAAAACCAGCAACGAAATCCGCCAGGCCTTCCTCGATTATTTTGCTTCCAAGGGGCACACCATCGTCCCGTCGAGCCCGTTGGTGCCCGCCAACGATCCCACCCTGTTGTTCACCAATGCCGGCATGGTGCAGTTCAAGGACGTGTTCCTGGGCCGCGACAAACGCGACTACGTGCGTGCCACCAGCAGCCAGAAATGCCTGCGCGCAGGCGGCAAGCACAACGATCTCGAAAACGTCGGGTATACCGCGCGCCATCACACGTTTTTCGAGATGCTGGGCAATTTCAGTTTCGGCGACTACTTCAAGCGCGATGCGATCAAATACGCATGGGAACTGCTGACAGCGGTTTACAAGCTACCCGCCGAAAAACTCTGGGTGACGGTGTATCACACCGATGAGGAGGCCTACGGCATCTGGGCAAACGATGTCGGCGTGCCGAAAGATCGCATCGTGCGCATCGGCGACAAACCCGGCGGCCGGCAGTTCGAAAGCGACAATTTCTGGCAGATGGCCGACACGGGTCCGTGCGGGCCGTGCAGCGAGGTTTTCTACGATCACGGTCCCGGTGTCGCGGGCGGGCCACCCGGCAGTGCCGAAGCCGACGGTGATCGTTACATCGAAATCTGGAATCTCGTCTTCATGCAGTTCGATCGCGCCGATGACGGCAGCGTGTCGCCGCTGCCGAAGCCTTGCGTTGATACTGGCATGGGGCTCGAACGCATTGCCGCCGTATTGCAGGGCGTGCATTCCAATTACGAAATCGATCTGTTCCAGCACCTGATCAAGGTCGCCGCCGACGTCACCGGCGCGAAAGATATTGAAAGCCCCTCACTCAAGGTGATCGCGGATCACATTCGCGCCTGCGCGTTCCTGATCGCGGACGGCGTGCTGCCGTCCAACGAAGGCCGCGGTTACGTGCTGCGCCGCATTGTTCGCCGTGCGATTCGTCACGGTTACAAACTCGGCCAGGACAAGCCGTTCTTCCACAAGCTGGTCAAGGCACTCGATCAGCAGATGGGCAAGGCCTATCCGGAATTGCACAAGGCGGCGGAACACGTTGCCAAAGTATTGTTGCAGGAAGAAGAACGGTTCGCGGAAACCCTGCAGCAAGGAATGAGTCTGCTGGATGCGGCGATTGCCAAACTAAAGAGCAAACAGATTCCCGGCGAGACCATTTTCAAACTTTATGATACGTATGGATTCCCGGTTGATTTGACCAACGACATTGCGCGTGAGCGCGGGCTTACGCTGGATAATGACGGCTTCGAACGCGAGATGGACAAGCAGCGTGAACGCGCGCGCGCGGCGAGCCAGTTCAATGCGGAATACGGTCAGGATGTCGAAATCAGTGTCACCACCAAATTCACCGGATATGAAACGCTGAAAGGTCAGGGCAAGATCGTTGCCTTGTTTCGTGGCAAGGATGCCGTGAAATCGCTGAAAGCCGGCGAGCAGGGCATGGTGATTCTGGACCAGACACCGTTCTATGCAGAATCCGGTGGACAGGTCGGCGATCAGGGCGTGCTGCAGGACGGCGTCGCAGTATTCAAAGTGGAAGACACGCAGAAGCGTGGCGGCGGTGCACAGGCGCACCTCGGCACGGTGACGCAAGGCGAACTGAAACTCGGCGACACGGTGAACGCACAAGTCGATGCAGCACGGCGCGCTGCGACCGTACTCAATCATTCGGCTACGCATCTGCTGCATGCGGCTCTGCGGCAGGTGCTGGGCACGCATGTGACGCAGAAGGGTTCGCTGGTGGCGCCCGATCGCTTGCGGTTCGACTTTTCGCATTACCAGCCCATTACTGCCGATGAACTGCAGCGCATCGAAGATATGGTGAACGAGCAGATTCGCCTCAATGCCGAAGCCGACGTGCGCGAGATGGGTTACGACGATGCCATCGCCTCCGGCGCCATGGCGCTGTTCGGAGAAAAGTACGGCAACATGGTGCGCGTAATGAAGTTCGGCGAGTTTTCCACCGAACTTTGCGGAGGCACGCACGTGCGGCGTGTCGGTGACATCGGTTTGTTCAAGATCATCAGCGAATCGGGTGTCGCGGCCGGCGTGCGTCGTATCGAAGCGGTCACTGGCGAGGGCGCACTCGCCTGGCTGCATCAGGCAGAGCATACCTTGCGCAGCGTCGCGGATTTGACCAAGGGCAGTCTCGATAACATCGAAGACAAAGTCAGCCAGCTGCTGGAACGTAACCGCAAACTCGAAAAGGAACTGGAACAGCTCAAAGGCAAGCTCGCCAGCCGCCAGGGCGGCGATCTGGCGACGCAGGCGGTGGATGTGAGCGGCGTCAAAGTGCTGGCGTCACGCCTCGACGGCGCGGATGCCAAAACCCTGCGCGACACCGTGGATCAACTCAAGAACAAGCTCGGCTCGGCGGCAATCGTGCTCGCGGCGGTTGAAGATAACAAGGTGCGTCTGGTTGCGGGCGTGACAGCGGATCGCATGGCGAAACTGAAGGCCGGCGATCTGGTCAATGCTGTCGCGCAGCAAGTCGGCGGCAAAGGCGGTGGCCGTCCCGATATGGCGCAGGCCGGTGGCGACAATCCCGCCGCGCTCGACGCGGCGCTGAATTCCGTGCCCGACTGGGTGCGTGCACACCTCGGATAGCGTGGAGTCGCAAACGTTTCCATGAACAGCGGAACCCGGTCGTGGCACTGATCGTACAGAAGTACGGCGGCACCTCCGTGGCGGACTGTTCCCGCATCGAATACGTGGCGGACAAGGTGCTGGCGTCAAGACGCAACGGCCATGACCTCGTCGTCGTTGTATCTGCGATGTCCGGCGAAACGGATCGCCTGCTCGGTCTCGGCAAAAGCATTTCCGCGCGGCCCAGTGCACGCGAGCTCGATGTGCTGTTATCCACCGGCGAACAGGTCACGATCGCGCTGCTCGCCATTGCGCTGGAAAAACGCGGCTGCAAGGCGCGCTCCTTTACCGGCGCACAAATCAGAATTCTGACTGACGACGCGCACACAAAAGCGCGCATCGAAGCCATTGACGATGCGGCGCTCCGGCAGGCGATTGGCGAAGGCTGTGTGCCCGTTGTCGCAGGCTTTCAGGGTGTCAATGCGCGTGGCGAAATCACCACGCTCGGACGCGGCGGATCGGACACGACCGCCGTCGCAATTGCGGCCGCACTCAAGGCCGACGAATGCCAGATCTATACCGATGTGGACGGGGTTTACACCACCGATCCGCGCGTGGTGCCGACCGCGCGGCGTCTTTCGCGCATCACTTTCGAGGAAATGCTCGAACTCGCCAGCCTGGGTTCCAAAGTGCTGCAGATCCGCTCGGTCGAGTTTGCCGGCAAATACAATGTGCCCCTGCGCGTACTCTCGACCTTCAAGGAAGGCGAGGGCACGCTGATTACGTATGAGGATGAAGCCGTGGAAGCCGCCATCGTCTCCGGAATCGCGTTCAACCGCGACGAAGCTGAAATCACCGTGATGGGGGTGCCGGATGAACCCGGAACCGCCTACCGGATTCTGGGTCCCGTGGCCGACGCCAATATCGAAGTGGACATGATCGTGCAAAACGTGGCGCGCGACGGGCGGCTCGATTTCACCTTTACCCTGCATCGCAACGACTGTCCCCAGGCGCTGGAGATCCTGCAGTCCAACCTCGCGGGATTGGATGCGGAAAACGTCGTGGGCAACGACCGGGTGGTCAAAATTTCGCTGGTGGGCGTGGGGATGCGTTCCCATGCGGGCGTGGCCGCCACGATGTTCCGCGCCCTGTCCCGGGAAGGAATCGGCATCCGCATGGTGGCCACCTCCGAAATCAAGATTTCCGTGGTCGTGGACGAGAAGCACCTGGAACACGGGGTCCGGACCCTGCACGACGCTTTCCGCCTGGAGACCCCTGCCCGGGAGGACTTCCTGCGGCCGGCGCGGAATGCCGCAGGTTGAGTAATTGGCCGTAAACCCGGAGAATACGCCCTCCCTTGCCCCTGTCGGCGGGGAAGGGCAAGAACAATAACTAGACAAGTCTATGGATTGAGAAGCGATTGAGTGCTTTAGGAGTATGACACCATGTTGATTTTGACCAGACGCGTAGGGGAGACCATCATGATCGGTGACAGCGTCACCGTCACGATACTAGGCGTAAAAGGCAACCAGGTCCGCGTCGGCGTAAATGCCCCGAAGGACGTGGCGGTGCATCGTGAGGAAATCTACGAGCGCATCAAGCACGAGCAGGAAAACGGCGCCGACGGCCCACACAGTTAACCCCTGCTGAATCGGTTTTGACCCGATGGGCGGCGGCCGGTATCATGCCCCACCCGCGGTTGGGGTGGCTTTTGCCCTGCGAAAAGCGCCCCGTTGATAATTTTGGCCCCCATGGGGCCGGCGGAACGCCCGCCAGTACGATTGAAGCGGATCAGGAATTCAGGTTTACCGGAGAGATGGCCGAGCTGGTCGAAGGCGCTCCCCTGCTAAGGGAGTATACGAGCTAAAACTCGTATCGAGGGTTCGAATCCCTCTCTCTCCGCCAAATCCAGAACAGGAGGCAAAATGCCTCCTGTTCTGTTTTAAGGGTCCGCCAACTTCCGGGAATCACCGGGTTTTCCTTGACCCGTAGCCGGGCGTCACGGATAATTTGCGGCCCTCAGATCCAGTCACGATTGCTGCGCCCGTAGCTCAGTTGGATAGAGTACCTGGCTACGAACCAGGGGGTCGGGAGTTCGAATCTCTCCGGGCGCGCCATCTTTTCAAGGACTTAGCACCCCCTCCCGTAAACGTCTCGCAAGCTTGCGGGACTTTTGCGGGACTGCTTACCCCACCAGCCGTAAAACCGTCATCCCTGACGCTTTCGCTTCACACAGCCGGTCTACCGCCTGCACCAGTTCCCGTATCTCCGGGATGGAGTAATGGGTACTCATATCCCGGCTCTTGTGGTGCAAGAGGGCATGCCGCGTTTCATTCGATACGCCCGCCGCCCGTAACCGATGTCCGAAAGTATGCCGCAAGTTGTGAACCCCCTTACGCCATTTCCGTGCATCGCTCGGTAGTCCTGTCGCCCTCCAGGCTTGATGCCAAGCCGTGTTGTTCAACCTGTACAAGCAATGGCCGTTGTATCCGAAGACCAACTCCGGATCGTTGCCGCGTACCGACTCGATGACCGATTGTGCAGTTCGGTTATGGACTACTAACCAGTCCTCGCCGTTCTTAACACCTTCAGTCCCACCCGGTATCAGGAACACCGTCCGGTCCAACTCCGGTACCCGATGTTCCCAAGCCCACCTGAGCCCGCAGATCAACGCCTGTCGCAATCCTGTATTGATGCCATACAGGCACGGGCGTTGATAATGGACCGGCAGACGCGCAAACAACTCGCGCTCTTCGTCCCAACTCAACGGATAGGCTTTGGCTGCATCCGCCACCCGCAAAAGTTTTATCTTTGGCGGGTGTTGAAGCCACGTCTTTCCGTTCTCGTCAAACCACTCCGCGGCTGCCCGGTTCAAGACTGCCCGTGCAGTCGACAACGTCAAATTGATGGTTTTGGTTTTTACCCCATCGCTCTGACGTTTCTGAATGAACGGCAGGAAGACACCCATGTGGATATCCGAAATATCCAAATGGCCCGCCAATTTGTCCAGCATGTCGCAGTGGTACGCGTCATTCTCGGTTCCGCCACGTTCCTGAAAGTACCGGGCAAGCGCCTCACTGAAGGATCGGTGAGGACGGGTACCGAATAGCTTCTGCTCCCGCCGCTGTCTGATGACGTCGCTTAAGCGGCGCTCCGCTTCTTCGAGATCATCTGTGCCCGTACTCTCGCAAACGCGCTCTCCGAGGATGATTTTGTCAATGTGCCAAGCCTCTCCGCGTCGATAGAGACCTGGGGTTCTCTTACGTCCCATGAAGTTCTCCTTCCGGGACGCCCGTTGCAACGCTTATAATTGTCAAACCAGGCGTCCAAATCAAGCCGATCAAAGCCGATACCCTGTTTGCCAATCCGCACTTCTGGTATATAAGGCCGTACTTCCTTGTTGAATCGATTGCGATCCATGCCGAGGTAAAATGGCGCGTGTCGCAAGCGAATT
>DASSOA010000126.1:0-19969 GCA_035701115.1 Gammaproteobacteria bacterium | reverse complement strand
TCTTCTTCCTGTTGCCGCGTCAGCGTCGGCACCAGCTTGTTCACCTGCCGGTAGAGGTCGGTGTTGTCATCAACCGCGCCGGAAATGATCAAAGGTGTACGCGCTTCGTCGATCAGGATCGAGTCCACTTCGTCGACGATGGCGTAATTGAGTTCGCGCTGCACGCGATCCTCGAGCCGGAACGCCATGTTGTCGCGCAGGTAATCGAAACCGAATTCGTTGTTGGTGCCGTAAGTAATGTCGGCCGCGTAAGCTTCGCGTTTCTGCTCCGGTTCCTGTCCGGCCAGAACCACGCCGACAGTCATGCCCAGTGCCTCGTACACCGGTCGCATCCAGTCTGCGTCGCGCTGTGCCAGGTAGTCGTTGACAGTCACCACATGCACACCGTGACCGGGGATCGCGTTCAGATACGCGGCCAGCGTTGCGACCAGGGTCTTGCCTTCACCGGTACGCATTTCGGCGATCTTGCCCATGTGCAGGGTGAGTCCACCGATGAGCTGCACGTCGAAGTGGCGCATGCCGAGCTGACGACGGGCCGCTTCGCGCGCGGCGGCGAACGCTTCCGGCAACAGATCGTCGATCTCTTCCCCTTTGGTCAGCCGGGCACGGAACTCGGTGGTCTTGTTCTTGAGCGCGTCGTCGGACAGGGCCTGAAAATCCGGTTCCAGGGCATTGATGCGCTGCACCGAGCGCTGCATGCCGTGAAGCAGCCGATCGTTTCGGCTGCCAAACACCTTCTTAAGTAGAGCAAGAGCCATCAGTATCTTCCGTATGACTGGTTAATCGTATCTGGTGATAACGCCCGGCCGGCGCAAGCTTCCGGCGCCAGCGAACGACATGATCACAACGTTTCCGGTGGGATGCGGGACTGAAAACAGCAGCCTCGGGACCAAGCGCCCCGCAGGCACAAGGCGGGGACTAATCCAGGTTCCGGGAGGCTGCGGCCAACTGGGGCCGCCCTGATGCATGCACAAACCGTGCCGGGTTGATCTGTTTGCCATTGTATAAAACTTCAAGGTGCACGTGGGGGCCGGTGGATCGTCCCGTCGAGCCCATCAATGCAATCTCCTGACCCTTCTTGATGACCTCGCCAACGTGGACCAGGATCGTCTCGTTGTGTCCGTAGCGGGTTGCATACCCGTTGCCATCGTCAATTTCGATCATGTTGCCGTAACCACCGCGGGCGCCGGCCCATGTGACCACACCCGGCGCCACGGCCTCCACGGCTTCGCCTTCGGTCCCGGCAAAATCAATGCCGGGATGGAACGACAGCTCGCCGGTAAACGGATCAATTCGCATGCCGAACGGCGAACTCTCGTAGCCCTCCTTGATCGGCGGGCCCGACGGCAACGCGGACAATTGTACGTTGCGGTTCATGATCAGGTTTTCAAGTACCGAGAACTGCTGTTCGCGGCTGCGAATCTGTGCCTGGACCTGATCCAGCGTGCCCATGAAGTCCTGCATGGAGACATGCTGACCGGAAACGGGGAGATCCGGGCCGCCTTCCGCCGGGGCCTGGTTGAAGTTGAATTCGCCCCGCTTGAGCCCCGCCATGTGGGTCAGCTGTTCGCCGAGCGCATCAAGCCGGATGATGTGGGCCTGGAGTTGGCCGACTTTTGCCGAGAGGGCGTCAATATTGGTCTGAGCGGCCTGCTTGGCCTTGGCGACTTCCTCGGCCTGGTGGGCAAGCGCCTGCCGCCAGGTTTGAGACGGGTCGGCGTCGCCATCGTGCCACCGGGCCGCGCCATAGCCCGCCATGAACAGGGCGCTCGCGAAGAAAAGTCCCACGCCCAGCACGCCAACCCAGGCCAGCGGTCGGGTGAGATTGAACTGATAAGGGCGGCCGCCCCTGGTAAGTACGATAAGATTCATCCGTTCGTTCTCGTTTCTGTGCCCCGATGCTGCCGGACCTTATCGCCCATGGCCATACCAAAGCTTAACTCATTAACCGAAGTTGTGTCCGGCTCGTCCCTGGGACGGCTGGAGCCCGCGGCCCGCCGTCTTGCCGAGCTCAGAGACGCCGTGCGGCGCCGGCTTCCAACCGACCTTGCCCCATGGTGCCTGGGGGCGGAGGTGCAGGATGGCCGGCTGCTGCTTTATATGGCCAGCGCGGCCACCGCCACCGCCGTGCGCTACCGCCAGCAGGCCCTGCTCGACGCACTGGGCACCGAACTTGGCCAGCCGTTGAACAGGCTCGACGTCCGGGTCATGCCGGACCCGCCTCTCCCGCCGGTTCCGAAGCCGACCCCGCGGGATGTACCAGACACCGTGCGCCGGCTCCTCGAACAAACCGCCGACAGCATTGCTGACGAATCCCTTGCCCGCTCCCTTCATCGCCTCGCCAGGCCACGCGGGCCGGGCCGGAAATGAACGAATCTACCCCTGGACTCAGAAAGCACGGCGATTCAGGCTGAATCCACCGGCTTCTCAAATCAGAGAGCGTGCACCGGTGTCATGTAGGAAATCGGCGCGGCCTCCGGGTCGTCGAAGGTCACTTCTTCCCAGGCGGCCTTATTGGCCAGCAGGGTGCGCAACAGCAGGTTATTCAGGCCATGGCCCGACTTGTAGGCGCTGAATGCGCCAATCAGGCTGTGCCCCAGCAGGTAAAGGTCGCCAATCGAATCGAGAATCTTGTGCTTGACGAACTCGTCTTCGTAGCGCAGCCCGTCCTCATTGAGAATCCGGTAGTCATCCAGCGCGATGGCGTTGTCGAGCGATGCGCCGAGCGTCAGATGCTTCTGGCGCAGCATTTCGATGTCGCGCATGAAACCGAAGGTACGCGCGCGGCTGACTTCCTTCACGAACGACGTCGTTGAGAAGTCCACGGTCGCGGTCTGGGTGTGTTTCTTGAACACCGGGTGATCGAAGTCGATCTGGAAGCTGACTTTGAAGCCGTCGAATGGTTCGAAACGGGCCCACTTGTCGCCTTCGCGCACTTCCACCGGTGCCTTGATCCGGATAAAGCGCTTGTGTGCATTCTGCTCTTCGATGCCAGCGGACTGCAGCAGGAACACGAACGGACCGGCGCTGCCATCCATGATCGGCACTTCAGGCGCGGACAGGTCCACATAGGCGTTGTCGATGCCGAGGCCGGCCAGTGCCGAAAGCAGATGCTCCACCGTGGAAATGCGGACATCGCCGTTGACGATGGTGGTGCCCAGCATGGTCTCGCCCACGTTCTCGGCGAACGCGCTGATCTCAATCGGCTGCTCCAGGTCCACCCGTCGAAAGATGATGCCGGTATTGGGGGCGGCGGGTCTCAGTGTCATGTAGACCTTCTCGCCTGTGTGCAAACCAACGCCGGTGGCCCGGATGCAGTTCTTGAGTGTGCGCTGTTTCAACATGCCTTCGCGATACCTTGACTCGGTGGGACAATCCGGACCGGGAGCCCGGACAGGGAACCCCAATGTGACGAAATTGTGACCGGGTACGGTATCACAGCAACACGATGCCGAACAAGGTTTTCAGGCCCCGTTCGGCATCTGTTTCAGTCCGCCTGTCGCCGCAAAAACGCCGGAATATCCAGATATTCCTGATCCTGGGCATCCAGATCGCCATGTTCCCGCTGGCGCGCGTAGGTCGGCCGCTCGAGCTTCTTCCAGTCCGGGCGGTCATCGGTCCCGGTTCTCGGCACGACCTGCATGACCGGGGCCGGCGGCGGCACCGCAGCGGCAACCGGCTGCGGTTTGATCACCGGCGCCGTCTGAGCCTGCGGCCGGGTCAAGCCGGTGGCCACGACCGTTACCCGGATCTCGTCGCTCATGGAAGGATCCAGCACGGTTCCGACCTTGATGGATGCGTCCTCGACCGCATAGCTGTGGGCGATTTCCATCACTTCGGTGTACTCGCCCATGGTGAGATCCATGCCGGCCGTAATGTTGACCAGAATGCCGCGCGCGCCCTGCAGGTTGACGTTCTCGAGCAGCGGGCTGGTGACCGCCGCTTCGGTCGCACGCCGCGCCCGGCCTTCTCCGCTGGCCGAACCGGTGCCCATCATGGCCATGCCCATTTCCGACATCACCGTCCGCACGTCGGCGAAATCGAGATTGATCAGGCCCGGACGCGTGATGATGTCGGCGATGCCGCGCACCGCCCCGTGCAGCACTTCGTTGGCGGCCTGGAATGCCTGCAGGATCGGCACATCCCTGCCGAGTACCGCAGCCAGCTTCTCGTTGGGAATCACGATCAGCGAGTCCACGTACTGGCCGAGCTCCGCCAGCCCCTGTTCGGCGACTTTCATGCGCTTGCCGCCTTCATACGGGAACGGCTTGGTCACGACTGCCACCACCAGAATATCCAGTTCCTTCGCAACTTGCGCCACCACCGGCGCCGCACCGGTTCCCGTGCCGCCGCCCATGCCGGCGGTGATGAACACCATGTCGCTGCCCGTAAGGACTTCTTCGATCCGATCGCGGTCTTCCAGCGCCGCCTGCTTGCCGACTTCCGGATTCGACCCCGCGCCCAGACCTCGCGTCAGGTTGCAGCCAACCTGCAGCGTGGTGCGGGCATTGATCTTCTTCAATACCTGCGCATCGGTGTTGACTGCGATGAAGTCCACACCTTCTATGCCACTTGCCACCATGTGCTGGACGGCATTGCCTCCGCCGCCGCCCACGCCCACGACCTTTATTACCGCGCTTTGACTCACGCTATCCATTAACTCGAACATAACCGGCCTCCTCAGTACGATCCACCCGATTCACACAACTCAAAACGAACCCTGAAACCACTGCTTCATGCGTTGCCACACGTCCTGCATTCCGATCTGCGCGCGGCGCTCACCGGCGCCGTTGCGCGGCACACTCTGTGCGCCAAACAGCAACAGGCCGACACCGGTCGCATGGATCGGATTGCGCACCACGTCCACGAGACCGCTGACGTGCTGCGGCACCCCGAGCCGTACCGGTGCATGAAATACTTCTTCGGCAAGCTCCACCGCGCCTTCCATTTTCGAACTACCGCCCGTCAGCACGATGCCGGCGGGGATCGCATCTTCGAATCCGCTGCGCCGCAACTCGGCCTGAATCAGACTGAACAGTTCCTCATAGCGCGGCTCGACCACTTCGGCGAGGGTCTGGCGCGCGAGGCGCCGCGGCGGACGTTCGCCCACACTCGGCACTTCGATGGTTTCATCGGCACTCGCGAGCTGCGGCAACGCACACGCATACTTGATCTTGATTTCCTCGGCATGGTGGGTCGGGGTGCGCAATGCCACGGCGATGTCGTTGGTCACCTGATCGCCGGCAATCGGAATCACCGCGGTATGCCGGATGGCGCCGTCGGTAAACACCGCGATATCGGTGGTGCCGCCGCCGATGTCCACCAGACACACGCCGAGTTCCTTTTCATCCTCGTTCAGCACGGCAAAACTCGACGCCAACTGCTCAAGAATCACATCGTCAACTTTCAGACCGCAGCGTTCCACGCAACGCACGATGTTCTGTGCCGCGCTCATCGCCCCGGTCACGATGTGTACGTGGACTTCCAGGCGCACGCCCGACATTCCGATCGGTTCGCGAATTCCGTCCTGCCCGTCAATCACGAAATCCTGCGGCAGGATGTGCAGGATTTTCTGGTCCGCCGGAATACTGACCGCGCGTGCCGCATCAATGACCCGGTCGACGTCGCCGGCGGTTACTTCCTTGTCGCGAATTGCCACGACACCATGCGAGTTGAGGCTGCGCACGTGGCTGCCCGCGATGCCTGCATACACCGAATGAATCTGACAGCCAGCCATGAGTTCGGCTTCGGCGATGGCGCGCTGAATTGATTGCACGGTGGATTCGATGTTCACCACCACGCCGCGCTTCAATCCGCGCGACGGATGTGACCCGATGCCGACGATCTCGATCCCGCCTTCCGGCAGAACTTCGCCGACGATCGCGACAACCTTCGATGTGCCGACATCCAGCCCTACGATGAGTTGTTTGTCAGGTCTCTTAGACATTGGGTCGAACCTCTTTGACTTTTGACGTGCCACCGACGTTTGCAGTCTTCCAGCCCACTGCAAATCCGTTCGTGTAGCGCATATCCACGTACGCAACGCTCGACAGTTGCGGACCCAGCGCAGGCAATGCCACGGCTCCGAATCGTTCCAGCCGTTGCTGTGCCGCTTCGCGGCCGAGCCGAACCTCGATTCCGTCGTTCAGCTGCACGTTTGCCGCGCCACGCGCATCGACGGTGAGCGTGTTGATCACGAGCCCGCGCGCATTGATCAGATCGGCGAATGCCTTGTATGCAGCGAGCACGTCGCCGGCTTCGCCTTCAGGCCCGTTAAGCTGCGGCAGTCCTGAATAGCCGCTGACATCGCCGTGCACGAATACTTTGCCTTGCGCATCCAGCAGGCCGTCGCTGTTCCAGCGTGCCACCGGTACTTCTTCAACAAGACTTATATAGAGAGTGTGCGGCCAGCTGCGCCGTACGGTGGCGGCCGCGACCCAGGGCAGTGACTCGATGGCCTGTTCGGCGTTCCGGATATCAATCTGGAAGAAGCCCTTGCCCTGCACCATCGGCAGTACCGCCGCACGAATCGCAACCGGCGTGACATGATGGAGATCGCCCCGAACGACCAGGGTAGTCAACGCCGGCCCGCTGACCAGCGGCCTGGCAAACCGGACGGTGACCACAATCAGCGCCACCGTGGTCAACAACGCGGCGCTACCGATTGCGGCCAGTTTCCACACCCGGCGCGATGGCGTCTGGTTCGCGGCGCGCTGTTTCATGCCTTGTGCTCCAGCGGAGTCTTTGCCGCTTCGCCGCTCGCCAGTCGCTTTGGCAGTTCTGCCGCCATGGCACCGATGTCGCCTGCGCCCAGCGTCAACAGCAGATCGCCATCACGCAGCACGCCCAACAGCGCTTCCGGCAGGTCCTGGGTACGCGCCACGAACACCGGGTCCACACGTCCGCGATTGCGGATCGAACGCGCGAGCGCGCGTGCATCGGCGCCCGCAATCGGCTGTTCCCCGGCTGCGTACACTTCCAGCAGCACCAGCGCGTCAACGTGAGACAGCACTTCGGCGAAGTCCTCGAACAAATCCCGCGTACGCGTGTAGCGATGCGGCTGGAATGCGACCACGAGCCGCCGCTGCGGCCAGCCCTCGCGCGCTGCCGCGATGGTGGCGGCGAGTTCGCGTGGATGATGGCCATAGTCGTCCACCAGCATCACGTTGCCCACCGGCGTACGCATGTCACCGTGAATCTGGAAGCGCCTGCCCACGCCTTCGAAATTGGCCAGTGCACGCAACACGGCGGCGTCGGAAACCTCCAGATCATGCGCAATCGCGATCGCCGCCAGCGCATTCAGCACGTTGTGCGTACCGGCAAGATTCAGCGTGACGTCGAGCGGCGGCGCGCCACCCGGACGCGTCACATGAAACTGTGTGACGCGGCCCGCGCGTTTGATATCCGTGGCACGGAAATCGGCGTCTTCACCGGTGCCGTACGTCAGCACCGGACGCGACACCTCCGGCAAAATGCGACGCACCTCGGCATCGTCTATGCACAGCACGGCGATGCCGTAGAACGGCAGGTGATGCAGAAACTCGATGAACGTGGCACGCAAGCGCGCAAAATCACCTTCATAGGTACCGAGATGATCCGCATCAATATTGGTGACCACCGCAATCAACGGTTGCAGGGACAGGAACGACGCATCGCTCTCGTCGGCCTCCGCGACCAGATAGCGTCCGCTGCCCAACCGCGCATTGGTCCCGGCGCTGATCAGACGCCCGCCGATGACAAACGTCGGATCCAGTCCGCCTTCCGAGAGCACGCTTGCCACCAGGCTGGTAGTCGTGGTTTTACCGTGTGTCCCCGCGACGGCAATCCCGGAGCGGAACCGCATCAGTTCTGCCAGCATCTCCGCACGGCGCACGACCGGAATGCGGCGCGCTCGCGCCGCAGCCACTTCCGGATTATCGGAACCCACTGCACTCGAGATGACGACAACATCCGCGTTCTCCACATGCTCTGCTGCATGACCCGCCATGAACGTGGCGCCGAGTTCCGCCAGCCGCCGGGTGTTGGCATTCGGTTTGAGATCCGACCCGCTGACCTGATAGCCCAGGTTGATCAGCACTTCCGCGATGCCGCTCATGCCGACACCGCCGATGCCGACGAAATGGATGTGGCGGATGCGGCGCATCAGATTGCTCATGCCGCACCCCCCAGTTCCATGCATACGTCGGCGACCCGTTCCGCTGCGTTGGTACGCGCCAGCGTCCGGGCGCGCATCGCCATGCTCAGCAGGCGTGGACGGTCCGCGAGCAGGCGCTGCAACACAGATGCCAGTGTCTCCGCTGACAGTTTGTTCTGTGCAAGCCGTTCGGCCGCACCGGATTGCGTCAGGAAAGTGGCGTTGCGTGTCTGATGATCGTCCACGGCGGCCGCAAACGGGACCAGCACCGCGCCGAGTCCCGCCGCCGTCAGTTCGGCGATGGTCAGGGCGCCGGCGCGGCAAACCGCGAGATCGGCCCAGGCATACGCTTCCGCCATGTCATCGATGAACGCAACCACACGTGCGGGTATGTTCTGTTCACGATAGGCTGCCGCCACCGTTTCGACATCGCGTGCGCCGGTCTGATGCCAGATTTCCGGGCGGGACGTAACGTCCATGCGCGCAACTGCCGCAGGCACCACCTCATTCAAGATGCGCGCGCCCTGGCTGCCGCCCAGGATCAGCAGCCGCGACGCACCGTCGCGCCCGGCAAACCGTGTCGCCGGCGACGGCAGGGCCGCAATGGCCGCGCGTACCGGATTGCCGACATACTCCACGTTGCGGTTTGCGGAAAAACTGCCGGGGAACCCTTCCATCACGCGCGTCGCAAAGTGACTCAGTATGCGATTGGTCACACCGGGCACCGCATTCTGTTCATGCAGAACCAGTGGACATCCGGTAAGGCGCGCGGCAATGCCGCCGGGCCCGCTCGCAAATCCGCCCATGCCGAGTGCGACGCGCGGCTTGATGCGGCGCAGAATCCGCAATGCCTGCAACATCGCACGCAACACAGTGAACGGCGACTTGAGCAGCGTGGCTGCGCCTTTGCCGCGCACGCCGCCGACCTCGATCCACTCGATCGGAATGCCGGCGCCCGGCACCAGTTTTGCTTCCAGGCCCTGGCGGGTGCCGATCCATGTCACCGCATGACCACGCGCGCGCAACACGTCGGCCACTGCAAGCGCGGGGAATATATGACCACCGGTGCCGCCTGCCATGATTACGATCATCATGCGGCCTCCCTCCGAACCGTCCCTGGTGCGCTGACCAGCCACGACATTCCTGTCGTGTCGCTCGTCCGGAGTGGAATGCCACCGGCATTCCACTGCAAACCCCGGACTCGCCCACCGGTGCCGCCCGCCATGATTACAACTGACGTGGTGGCATTCATGCATCCACCTCGTCGGCCAGCCAGTTGCGGCCGGTGCGCGTTTCACGGTCCACGCGCAAGATCAGCCCGACTGCAGCACACATGACGATCAGACTGCTGCCGCCGTAACTCATCAACGGCAAGGTCAGGCCTTTGGTGGGCAGCAATCCCATGTTCACGCCAATGTTGATGAACGCCTGCAGGCCGATCCATATCCCCAGGCCGAAGGCAAGATACGCCGCAAACATCTGCTGCCGTTGCGCGGCGCGCCGTGCAATCACGACCGTGCGCCAGGTAAAGGCAAAATACAGACCGATGACCAGCAACGAACCGAACAGGCCGAATTCCTCGGCCAGCACTGCAAACAGGAAGTCGGTATACGCTTCCGGAAGATAAAACAGCTTCTGGACACTTTCGCCCAGACCCACGCCGAAGAATTGCCCTCGACCGATCGCAATCAGCGACTGGGTCAGCTGAAAACCACTGTCGAACGGATCGCTCCAGGGATTCAGGAATCCGGTGAGGCGTTCCAGACGGTATGGGGATGTCACTGTCAGCAATACGAAACCGACCACGCCGAGCGCAGCAAATACCGCAAAGTCACGCAGCCGTGCGCCGCCAAAGAACAGCATGCCCATTGCCGACGCAATCAGCACCATGGCCGCACCAAAATCCGGTTCCGCGAGCAGCAGCAAGAGCGCTGCGCCCAGCAGCAGCATCGGCTTCAGTACGCCCTGGAATCCGTGCAACACCTCTTCCTGACGTCGCACGATGTAGCCGGCGATGTACATCAGGATCAACAGTCGCGCCGGTTCCGAAACCTGCAGCCGCAACGGCCCAAGCACGACCCAGCGGATGCTGCCATTCACGTGCCGGCCGATGCCGGGAACCAGCACAATCGCGAGCAGCGCAAACGCAAATACCAGCAACAGAAAGCCCGTGCGCCGCCACAGACTCAACGGCAGGTAATACGCGAATCCGGCACCGACAATGCCGATAATGGCGTACAGCGCTTGTCGTTCAAGGTAATAGAACGGATTGCCGGTCGCCTTGTCGGCAAGTGTGATTGATGCCGAGGCAACCATCACCAGCCCAAACAGCAGTATCACGGTGGCGAGCGTCAGCAACACCCGATCCGGCCCGGGTGGCGCGCTGAGACCGGCGACCGGTTTCATGTCAGCCATCGGCCAACCTCCTTGCCGCGTCGGCGAACACGCGACCGCGATGCTCGAAATTCTCGAACATGTCGAGACTGGAACAGGCCGGTGACAGCAGTACGCGATCTCCCGACTGCGCCACCTTTGCCGCCGCGCGAACCGCCCCCGGCATGTCCTTCACCCGTTGCACCGGGATGCGGCCTGCAATTGCGGTTTCGATCGCCGCCGCATCCTTGCCGAGCAGAATCACGATTCGGGTCTTGCCGATCAGCGCGTCCGCCAGCGGTGCGAAATCCTGACCCTTGCCGTCGCCACCCGCGATCAGCACCAGCGGCCCGCTCATTCCCGATACGGCCGCGACGGTTGCGCCGACATTGGTGCCCTTGGAATCGTCATACCAGTCAACGCCGTGCGCGCGCGTAATGAACTCCATGCGATGCGGCAATCCGCGAAACTGCTTGAGCGCTGTCAGCATCGCCTCCATCGGCAGCCCCGCGGCGTCGCCCAACGCGATTGCAGCCAGTGCGTTCGCCAGGTTGTGATCGCCTGCGAGATGAAGTTCGTCAGCAGCCACAATCCGTGTCTCGCCGTGCATCAGCCATCGCCTGGTGTCGCGGGTCACAAGCCCGTAGTCTCCCGCCTGCGGCGCGCCGATGCCGAAACTCACGCGCCTTGCCGCGCCGGTATCCATGTCGCGTACGTGTGCATCGTCGCGGTTCAAGACGGCGACTGCACAGTGGCGATAAATGCGCGCTTTCGCCGCCGAATATTCTTCAAGCGACGCATAACGATCCATGTGATCGGGCGACACGTTCAGCACCGCCGCGGACAGGCAACGCAACGACTCGGTCACTTCCAGCTGAAAGCTCGACAATTCGAGCACATAAAGATCCGGCTCATTTTCCTTGATCAGGTCGAGCGCGGGTGTGCCGAGGTTGCCGCCCACCCGCACGTCGCGCCCCGCCTGTTCGGCCATCAGTCCGACCAGCGTGGTCACGGTGCTCTTGCCATTGGAACCGGTGATCGCGACCACGGGGGCACGCGCATGGCGCGCGAACAACTCGATGTCGCCCAGTACCGGCAAACCCATGTGCTTCGCCTTGAGAATGAAAGGCGTCGAAACTGCAATGCCGGGCGACACTACCAGCTGGTCGGCATGCTGCAATGCCGCTTCCGAGAAGCCGCCGACGAATACCGCGGTATCCGGCATCTCGTTGTGCAATTCCTGCAGTCCCGGCGGTTGCGCACGACTGTCCGTGACCGCAATTTCCACGCCATGCGCAGTCAGGAAACGCGCGCAGGACAGTCCGGTCTTGCCGAGACCGACTATCAGCGTCTTGGTTCCTGCCTGTGTCGTATGCATCGCAAACAATCCTCAACGCACCTTCAGCGTGGACAAACCGATCAGCACCAGAATCACGGTAATAATCCAGAAACGCACGATCACACGCGGTTCCGGCCAACCCTTGAGCTCGAAATGGTGATGCAACGGCGCCATGCGGAAAATGCGTTTGCCGGTCAGCTTGAACGAGCCGACCTGCAGAATGACCGACACGGTTTCCACGACGAACACACCGCCCATGATGAACAGCACAATCTCCTGACGCACGATCACCGCCAGCGTGCCGAGCGCGGCACCCAGCGCAAGCGCACCGACGTCGCCCATGAACACCTGCGCCGGATAGGCGTTGAACCACAGGAAACCAAGTCCTGCGCCGACCAGGGAACCGCAATACACCACCACTTCACCCGCACCCGGCAGATACGGAATCGAGAGGTAATGCGCAAACACGTAGTTACCGGAGGCGTAACCGAACACGCCCAACGCACCGCCCACCATGACTGCCGGCATGATCGCCAGCCCGTCCAGACCGTCGGTGAGATTCACTGCGTTGCTGCTGCCGACCACCACCAGATAGGTGACGACGATGTAAAGCAACCCGAACGAAACCGATACATGCTTGAGCAACGGCACGATGTAGTCCACTTCCGTTGCAGTCGTGTGGGTGTAATAAAGCGCACAGGCCACGCCGATCCCGAACACCGACTGCCAGAAATATTTGCTGCGTGCCGAAAGCCCTTTTGAATTCCTGAGCACCAGTTTCTTGTAATCGTCGACAAATCCGATGGCGCCGAAAGCCGTGGTTACGCCGATCAGCATCCAGACATAACGGTTATGCAGATCCGACCACAGCAACGTCGCAATCAGGATCGCGGCAAGTATCAGCGTGCCACCCATGGTGGGCGTACCAGCCTTGGTCAGGTGCGAAATCGGCCCGTCGCTGCGCACGTTCTGTCCGACCTTGAGAATTGCAAGCCGGCGGATCAGTACCGGACCGGCGACAAACGCGAACACCAGCGCCGTGAGCACGCCCAGAATGGCGCGCAACGTGAGATACGAAAACACGTTGAACGCCGGGTGGAAATGCGCGAGATAATCAGTCACTAACAGCAGCATCGCTCAGCTCCCGTTTGCGGCCAGATCCGCGGCCTGTTGTGCGCGGAGCGCATCCACCACGCGCTCCATGTGCATGCTGCGTGAGCCTTTCACCAGCACCGTAACGCCCTCCGGCAAGTCCCGGCGCAGTGCATCCAGCAGCATGTCGAAATCCTCAAAATGCTGCGCCGCGACACCGAAACTCTCGCTCGCGGCGCGACTCAGATTGCCGAACGTAAACAGCCTTGCGACACCGGCACGGCGCACCTGCGCGCCCGCCTCTGCATGCAATGCCTGCGCGCTCGCGCCGAGCTCACCCATGTCTCCCAGCACCAGCCAAACCGGCGCTCCGAGGCTGGTGGCAAATTCGACCGCCGCGGCAAGCGACAGCGGATTGGCGTTGTAGGTGTCGTCGATCAAGCGGCAATCGCGCAGGCCACGGTTCACGACCAGACGTCCGGCTGTCGGACGGACGTCGGCAAGTGCCTGAACGGCCGCCTCGAATCCGACACCGGCCGCGGTGGCTGCCGCGAGTGCCGCAAGCGCATTGGCGACGTTGTGCCGGCCCGGTAGCGACAGCTGTACGGATGCCACGCCAAACGGCGACACAACATCGAACCGCCAGGTGCCATTCGCCTCCGCTTTAAGCGAACCCGGCAGCGGATGAAAATCGGCGCGTTCGCTGAACCCGAAGGTGCGCTGGCTACCGGCCGTGCTGATGCGATACCAGGTGGCCGCATGCGCATCGTCGGCGTTAATGACCGCGACGCCTTCTTTGCCCAGCGCCGCAAACAACGCGCCCTTTTCCCTGGCGACGCCTTCGATGCTGCCGAGAAACTCCAGATGCGCAGGACCGGCGTTGGTGATGACGCCAACCGTCGGCGCCGTGATACCGGCGAGGTAGGCAATTTCGCCCGGATGGTTGGTGCCCATTTCAATCACCGCAGCACGATGACTGTCACCCATCTGCAGCAGCGTCAGCGGCAAGCCGATGTCATTGTTCATGTTGCCGCGGGTCGCGAGTATTTCACCCTGAGTGCGCAGAACCTGTGCCAGCATTTCCTTGAGCGTCGTCTTGCCGCTGGAGCCGGTTACACCGATTACTGGAATCCTGAACTGCGCACGCCAGTATTTCGCATACGTGCCCAGCGCGCGGCGCGTATCGCTCACCACGATCTGAGGCAACTGAACGTCGGCAATATGACGCTGCACCAGCGCGCCGGCGGCGCCGCGTTCCTGCGCGACCGACAGGAAGCTGTGCGCATCGAATTTTTCGCCGACAATCGCCACGAACAGATCGCCCGTTGCGAGCGTGCGCGTATCGGTGCTGACGCGGGTGAACGCGCGGTCTTCACCGATCAAGCTGCCGCCGGTAGCGGCTGCAACCTGTGAAAGCATTCGCGCCTTCATGGACGCGCTCCTTTCAGCAGCGCAGCGACAGTCCGGCGGTCGCTGTACGGAATCTCGCGGCCAGCAATGACCTGGTAATCTTCGTGTCCCTTCCCTGCAACCAGAACCACGTCGCCCGGCACTGCTTCGTGCAACAACGAGGTGACGGCGGCTGCACGATCGCGCTGCACCTGCACCACGGAAGGCCGTTCGAACCCCGCAAGTATCTCGTTGATGATGGCATCGCCATCCTCGCCGCGCGGATTGTCATCGGTCAGCATGACGCGGTCGGCCAACCGTTCGGCAATGTGCGCCATCTGCGGCCGCTTGGCGCGATCGCGCTCACCACCGCATCCGAATACACACCACAAGCGACCCCGGCAATGCGCGCGTGCCGCTGTCAGGGCTTTTTCGAGCGCGTCGGGCGTATGCGCGTAGTCCACCACGACCAGCGGCTGGTCCACACCGCCGCCGAAACATTCCATGCGTCCCGGCACCGTGCGCGCCGCGCTGACGGCATGCACGGCGTCATCAAAATCAATGCCCATTGCCAGCAGCGCCCCGAGCACGGCGAGCAGATTGGAAACATTGAATCGGCCGAGCAGACGTGAATCCACGTGCCCCTGTCCCCAGTCGCCGCTGACGTCGAAATTCATGCCACCGGGATGCAACGCGATACCGGATGCGCGCAGCGTGCGACCGCTTCTGGCGCGTTCGGCGGACAACGTGTATCCGGTCAGCTGCAATTGCGACGGAAGGCTGTCAGCCAGCTGGCGTCCGAACGGATCGTCGAGGTTGACGATTGCATGTTGCAATCCGGGCATGTCAAACAGGCGCCGCTTCGCGGTGCCGTACGCCTGCATGTCGCCGTGATAGTCGAGATGTTCGTGCGTGAGATTGGTGAACACCGCAACCGCGACGTGCACGCCGGCGAGGCGTCCCTGATCGAGCGCGTGACTCGACGCTTCCATGCTGACATGCGCAACGCCCTGGTCGCGAAAGCGCGCCAGCCAGCCTTGCACGTGCACCGCGTCCGGCGTGGTATGAGAGGGCGGTTCAAGTTTCCCATACAGACCGTAACCGATGGTGCCGAGCACACCGCAGGGATTGCCCAGCGTAGACAGCGCCTGCGCCGTTATCAGACTTACCGAGGTTTTGCCGTTGGTACCGGTAACCGCCATGACGCGCTGCGCCGCCGACGGATCACCGTAAAATCGCGACGCCAGCGTGCCGGCGCGCTGCCCAAGATTGCGAATCGCAAATGCCGGAATGCGTTTGAGTGCGGTCAGAAAGGTTTCCGCGCCGGCCGGATCGTAGGCCACCGCGACGGCACCGCGCCGAATTACGTCATCAAGATATTCCAGGCCATGGTGCTGCAATCCGCGACAGGCCAGGAACAGATACCCCGGCCTTATCTCGCGGCTGTCAATGGACAGTCCCTGCAGCAAGCGGTCCTCGCCGGCGAGCACCGGCGCGTCATCGCCCAACACCGCAGCAAGGGATACGCCGTGCAAGGCTTCAACCTGGACGTTCACGTGGGATGCCTCAGGTTCACGACGTACGCCGTCGTGGTCAGATTGCTCAGATCGTCGGGCGGGATGTCGAGCAGCCGCAGTGCGCCGGTCATCACTTTGCCGAACACGGGCGCCGCCACGGTGCTCGCGTAGTACTCGCCTTTGGTGGGATCGCGAATGACCACGATGGCGACCAGCTGCGGATCGGTCGCGGGCGCCATGCCGGCAAACACTGAAATATAACGCTTGTCGGAATAGCCGCCGTTTTGCGCAATGTGCGCGGTACCGGTCTTGCCGGCAACGTGATAGCCGACCACGTCGGCGCGCGCGCCGGTGCCTTCGTCGGATACCACGGTTTCCAGCATGCTCCGCAACGTATGATCAACAGATACTGGAATCACGCGTTCGCCCGGCGCTGCCTGATCCACGCGGACGAATGATGGCGCGTGACGAACGCCGTTGTCGGCCAGCGTGTCGTAGGCATCCGCGAGCTGCAAGGCCGTAATCGCGACACCGTAGCCATAGGAAATCGTCGCCTGGCGCGCCTGACTCCAGGCTTGCCAGGTCGGCAGATATCCCGACACCTCACCCGGAAAACCGCTGCCTGTCGTGCGCCCGAACCCGAAGGCGTTGAGCGTGTTCCACAGCAGTTGCGGCTGCAGCGACAAGGCAATCTTGCTGGCACCGACGTTGCTGGACTTTTCGATGATCGTGGTGAGGTTGATACGGCCGTAATCGTGCTCATCGTGAATCGTGTAACCGGACACCTTGTAAAAGCCGGGCGAGGTATTGATGATGGATTCAGGCGAATATTTTCCGGACATCAGCGCCGCAATAATGGTGAACGGCTTCATACTGGAACCGGGCTCGAACTGATCGGTCACGGCGCGATTGCGATACAGATCGCCACGATAATCATCACGGTTGTTGGGATTGAACGACGGCTGATTTGCCATGGCGAGCACTTCGCCGGTCTTCGCGTTCATGACAATGATGGAGCCAGATTGGGCACCCTGGTCCATTACCGCCTGTTTGAGTGCGCGATACGCGAGATATTGCACGCGCAGATCAATGCTGGTCGTCAGATCCTTGCCGGGACGCGGCGAACGGATGTTCTCGACGTCCTGCACCGAGTGCCCGAAACGGTCAACGATCACCCGCTCGGCACCTGGAACGCCGCGCAACCAGTTGTCGTAACCGAGTTCGAGCCCTTCCTGCCCGCGATCATCCACGTTGGTAAAGCCCAGCACGTGCGCCGTCACTTCTCCGGTCGGGTAATAGCGGCGATATTCACGCTGCTTGTACACACCGGGGATGTTGAGCGCCATCACCTGCTGCGCGACGTAGGGATCCATATCGCGCTGCAGATACACGAATTCCTTGTCGGCGTTCTGCTTCAACAGGGTCTTTATGTCCGCGGCATGCATATCGAGCGCTTTCGCAAGCGCGGGCAATTGCTGCGCCGCACCGGAAAGTTCCTGCGGATTCATCCAGATCGAATCCACCGGCGTGGAGACGGCCAGCGGCTCACCGTTACGGTCAAGAATCATGCCCCGGTGTGCCGCGACTTCAATGACGCGCAGATGCCGCTCCTGTCCCTGTGCCTGCAGGAACTGCTTGTCTACCACCTGCAGATAGACCGCGCGACTGAGCAACGCCACCGATATCAGCGCAAACATCCCGAGCGCGGCGATGCTGCGCCAGCCCCAGGCTACATTCTGATCGTCGGCGCGGGTCATGGCGGCGTCACCACGATTTCCACGTGCTCGGGCACTTTCATGTCGAGTTTCTGGGTTGCCATCTGTTCAATGCGCGCGTGCGTTGACCAGGTGCTCTGTTCGAGCAGCAGTTGACTCCATTCCACGTTCAGCCCGTCGCGCTGCTGTCGCAACTGCTGCAACCGGGCGAAAAGCACGCGGTTCTCATGCCGCGCATCAATCACGGCAAAAGCGCTCAGCAACACCGCCGCCAGCAGCAGTGCCATGACTGCACGCGTCAGTTTCATGCGAGCTTCTCCGCCGCCCGCAGCACCGCGCTGCGGGCGCGTGGATTCCGTTCGATCTCACCTTCCCCGGGACGCAGCGCCTTGCCGATCTGACGCAACAGCGGTTTTACCGCGGCGGCCTGCCAGGGTGCTGCCGGATCGGGTGGCGCCTCACGCGCATGATCGCGAATGAAGCGTTTCACCATGCGGTCTTCGAGCGAATGAAAGCTGATCACGACGAGGCGGCCGCAAGGTGCCAGCACCCGCAGACACTGTTCGAGGCAGGCGCCGAGTTCTTCCAGTTCGTGATTGATGAAGATGCGGATCGCCTGAAACGTGCGCGTGGCCGGGTGCTTGTTGCGCTCCCGGGTCGGGACGGCTGCACCGACGATGCCGGCAAGTTGCAGGGTGCTGACAATCGGCTCCCGTGTGCGCGCCGCCAGGATGGCGCGCGCAATGCGGCGGCTGAAGCGCTCTTCGCCATATCGGTAGATGACATCGGCAATTTCCTGTTCCGGCGCCCGTGCCAGCCACTGGCCCGCACTCTCGCCGGCCTCCGGGTCCATGCGCATGTCGAGCGGTCCGTCCTGCAGGAAGCTGAACCCGCGGTGCGGATCGTCGAGTTGCGCGGACGACACGCCTATGTCCAGCAACACGCCATTGACCCGCCCTGCCACCTTCGCCTCCTGAGCGATGCGCTCCAGCATGGAGAAAGCACCCCGAAACACCGAAAACCGCCCGTCACTACCAAATCGCGCCTGCGCCGCGGCGACCGCTTCGGGATCGCGGTCAACCGCAATCAGGCGTCCCGCGGGCCCGAGCCGCGCCAGGATGGCGTGGCTGTGGCCGCCCCGCCCGAACGTCCCATCCATATAAATGCCGTCGGGACGCACGGCGAGGAGATCCACCGCCTCCTCCAGCAAAACCGTGCGGTGGCCACCCTCGATTGCCACCGCCTAAAGTGCCAGCCGGGCCAGCTCTTCCGGCAGGCTGCCGTCTGCGCCTGAGCCGCCTGCGAGACTCGTCTCGCGCCGTTCGTCCCAGGTTTGACGGTCCCAGAGCTCGAACTTGTTCATGAGGCCGAGCAGCACCACATCGCGATCCAGCTTGGCGAATTCCCGCAATTCAGCCGGGAGCTGGACACGGCCGTGGCTGTCCATGTTCACTTCAGTGGCATGCCCGACCAGCAGACGCTGCAGCTCGCGCACCTGCGGATGCAGACTGGGAAGCGTCACGAGTTTGTTCTCGATCTCTTCCCAGATTGGCAGGGGATAAATAAGGAGGTAGTAGCCGCGGTCAATGGTGACCACCAGCTGGCCCTCGCAGGCTGCCGCAAGGCGCTCGCGATAGCGCGCAGGGACGGCCAGCCGCCCCTTCGCATCCAGCGTCAGGTTGTTAACACCACGGAACACTGCTCGCTACCTCATCCCACTATCCCATTTCATCCCACTTCATCCCACTGCAAGACACTATAGGCAGCGTTCGGACCCCCGTCAAGGGCGAAAATACAAAAAAATGCTTGTAAGACAGTGACTTAGAAGCGTTTTTGCATCAGAAACTGGAAAGATAAAGGATGAGAAATCAGTGACTTAGAAGGGGCTGTTTAGTAAGCACATGAAGTGTATGGATGCGGTATGTGAGCCGGTGCTCGCCGCCCTGTGAATTCTTGCCGGATCCGGCAGGCTTGCGCAGCCGGGGGGAGACTTCAATGACCAAGGGTCAATACAAGTAGCCGTGGCGTGATTCGGAAAAGCATCGAAATATGGGGAGTCGGCCTGTAAGCCGGGTTCTGTCGGGGACAGTCATTCATCTGGGATGCGCGTCACCGCGCACCTCAAGCGACCTACCCGGAAGCCGTGCGGACCACACGTGGCGGGCGAACCCGCCTGCTTCCCTATTTGGTCTTGCTCCGGATGGGGTTTTCCCTGCCGCGGCCGGTTACCCGTCGCGCGGTGCGCTCTTACCGCACCATTTCACCCTTACCTGCGCCCGAAGGCCATCGGCGGTGTATTTTCTGTGGCACTTTCCGTGGGCTCACGCCCCCCAGGCGTTACCTGGCACCCTGTCCTGTGGAGCCCGGACTTTCCTCCACGCTCGCGCGCAGCGACTGTCTGGCCGACTCC
>DASSOA010000125.1:0-5681 GCA_035701115.1 Gammaproteobacteria bacterium | reverse complement strand
TGGCGCGCAGCAGTTCACGCTGAAGCGTTTCTTCAAAGTAGCGGCGATTGTAGAGCCCGGTGAGCGGGTCGCGAATCGACTGCTGGCGGAGGCGATCACGCAGCCGCAGATTGCCAAGCGACAGCATGAGCTGTTCGCTCACCGCAAAAGCCAGATTCTGATGACTGAATATGTGCCGGTTGTCCGCCGGATCGGTAACGTAAATGGTCAGTATGCCCAGCGTCTCATCCTGGCCTACCAGCGGCACACACAGGCTGGCCGCCGGCAATTCTTCGGGAAGATGCGCACATGGCATGTCGCCACGACCGCGCGTGAGATAGGGATGACCCGCGCGCAGGGCACGGCAGTCTTCGGGCCGGAACACGGTGTTCGGATGTTGCGCGTTGCCCCATTCCACAACCCGTTCCATGAGATTGCGTGATGACGCGATCATATACAGCGCACCCGATGTGCCGGGAAACAATTCGCTGCAGAAGCGTTGCGTCGCATCATACGCTTCCGGCAGATGAACGCAGGTTTGCAGAATCTCCGAGAACCGGGTCGACGCCTGTTGTTCGCTGCGACGGGCAGCAAGTTCTGCCGCCATCGTATCCATCGCCCTGGCGAGCTGGCCCAATTCATCCTGGCGCTTGCTCCCGATGCGCCGGGTATAGTCACCGCTCGCAATTGTCTGCGCGGCATCCGACATGTCGGCAAGTTCACGCAGTATCCGCCGGAACATGATGGCCAGGAACAGACCGCTCAGCAGGATGGCGACCAGCGGTCCCGCGATGGCGGCATATTCCGCGTGTTCTACTTTGGCATCGTCAGTTGCCAGCATGGCGTTGAGTTCACGCCGTTCCTGGGCCAGACCCGCAGCACTCAATGCGCGCATTTGATCCATCAACGCCTTGCCTGAGCCGGAAGGTGTTTTCCGGAATATTTCCTGTTCGGCATTTCTGGCGGCGCGAGTCAGTGCATCGGCTGCGGTGAGAAGATGATGCAGGCGGGTCAACGACGGCGCCTCGCGGTAGGTGCCGAAATTCGCGCGCAGTTGCTGCCAGGGCACGCGGAAGGTGGCAGGCATATCCAGCGCCAGCAGGCGGTCGAGACTGGAGCTTGCGCCGGTGGTTGCTTCGCGCCAGCGCTTGCCGCGCGGCGGGAGGCGCAGGAGTTGCGAGAGCCGAACATTGAATTCCTCGGCTGCAGCAGCGAGTCCCACGGGTGCCTGTTCGCGCAATTCGATGCGTGGTTCAGCCACCGTTTCGCGCCATTGCCCGAACAGCTGGTTGATGCGCGTTGCCTGGTGGAGATCGCCCGGAGTATCCAGCTCTACCTGCGTGAGGCTGGCGATGATCAGGGGAAATTCCTGCACCGCTTCGTGGTATGGCTTGAGGTATGCCGTGTTTCCGGTCAGGGTAAAACCGCGCAATCCGGTTTCCGCATCAACGGCGGCTTTGATCAGCCGTTGGCGAAGCTCGATCGAATCAGCATGGCCGAGGACTTGCTTGTGTGTAACGATCTCGCGCTGCAACGCATGTGCGACAAGCAGCACGGTAACCACCGCGATCAGAAGCGGCGGAATAAACAATGCCAGTAACTTCTGGCCCAGCGTGAGCGTTGGCCAGACGCGATTCAGCATGGCCAGTCTCCTTGGCAGGCATGAGGCTTGCGTCGGTCACAGTATAGTAATGATAGACGGGAAGTGCAGACGCGCCACATCCCGCGCATCCGGTAACAGCCGGATTGTGCAGTCTGCAGCCGTGATGCGGGAGCCGATTTACCGTAATTCGAAATCCGCGTCCGGGTCAGGCGGCATTCGGAGGTTCTGGTGCACTTGAAAAGTGGTCGTGCCACGGGCATCTGCAGGAATCCGGGCCTGGGCTTCCGGTAGAATTGCGGTCTGTCCGGGAGATGAGGCCAGTGAAACTCAGCGTGCTGATCCTGTTATTTGTGACCCTGGTCTGGGGCACGACCTTTCCCATCATCCGGGCCGCATCCACGCATCTGAGCGGCGTGGAGATTTCCGCGCTGCGCTTCCTGATTGCCGGGCTTTGCATGCTGCCGTTCACGGTCAACGCGTCGCGCAAGGCCTGGCGTGACGGCGCGGTGCTCGGCACGATCGCGCTGCTGTCTTACGTCACCCAGGCGGTGGGACTGGAATACATCACGTCCAATCGCAGCGCCTTCATTACCAGTCTCAATGTGCTGATGGTGCCGTTCCTCGGATTGTTTCTGGGCCGGCGTCTCAATTTCCAGATCGTCGGTGCCGCCGTCCTCGCCTGCGCGGGCATTGGGCTGATGTCATGGGAAAGCGGCAGCAGTCTGCTCGGTGACGGGGCGACCTTTGCCTGTGCAGTTTTCTATGCCGTGTACGTGATCGTGCTGTCGCGCCGCATTGGCGCACACCGGACGCGCACGCTGGCAGCGACCCAGAACGTGACCATGGCGATCATCGGTGGAGTCTGGTTGCTGATTGCGGATCTTCTGCATGGCGGGGCGCTGACAAGTCTGCCGGCGCGTGCGGAATCCGTCTGGCTGTCGCTGCTTTATCTCGGCGTAGTAGCAAGTGCCGGCATGCTGTTCCTGCAGGCGGCCGGACAACGGCACGTGTCAGCCGAAAAAGCTGCGGTGATCTACGCGATGGAACCGGTGTTTGCCGCCGTGTTCGGCTGGTGGTGGCTGGGCGAAGCCATGGGCATGCGCGGATTTATCGGTGGCGCGATGGTGGTCGGCGCAGTGATTCTCGGCGAATGGCGGTTTCAGCGGACGGTGCCGGATGTCCAGGTTGATTGACCTCAGCCACACCGTCGAGCACGGCATGATTACCTACAAAGGGTTGCCGGCGCCGCTGATCTGCGATTTTCTCTCACGCGAAAATTCCAGATCCGGTTATGCCGACGGGACGACATTCCATATCGGCAAAATCGAGATGGTCGCCAATACCGGGACATACGTGGACTCGCCATTTCATCGTTACGCAGACGGCAAGGATCTGTCGCAATTGCCGCTGGAATCGCTGGCAAATCTGCCCGGAATCGTGCTGCACGCCGGAATCGGCCAGCACATGATTGGTCCGGAAGTATTCAATAATGTGGACGTCCGCGGCAAGGCCGTGCTGGTACATACAGGCTGGTCGCGGCACTGGGGCACGGACCCATATTTCGAAGGCCATCCGTTTCTCAACGAAGCGGCGGCGATAGAGTTGCGGGAGCGCGGGGCTGCGTTCGTCGGCATCGATTCGCTGAATATAGATGACAATCGCGGCGGCACCCGCCCCGTGCATTCGGTTCTGCTCGGAGCGGGGATACCGGTCTGCGAACACATGTGCAACCTGGAGCAGTTGCCAGACAACGGTTTCCGGTTTCACGCGGTACCCGTAAAAGTGAAAGAGTTCGGCACTTTTCCGGTGCGCGCATACGCCGTCATCGTCACCGGGTGACAGGTGCATGAATCGAATTCACCCGAATTTAAAAACAGCAAGAGGACATTTCATGCAAGCTGACGCTATTTTCACACCGATGCTGCTGCTGGTGTTCTGGACATTCGCGATCATGCTCCTCATGGGGTACAAACGCTTTAGCGCGACCTTGACCGGCCGGACCAAAGCCGGTTATTTCAAATTGGGAGAATCCGACAAAGTACCGTACGATGTGCGGGTCGTGGGCAGAAATTTTGTCAATCTCTTCGAGATGCCGGTGCTGTTCTATGTGCTGTGCGTTTCGGTTTACGTGACCAATCAGGCGACTCACGCTCTGGTGTTTCTGGCGTGGTGCTATGCCGCACTGCGGATCGTCCATTCGCTGATCCATATTCTGTATAACAACGTCCTGCACCGCTTTCTGGCCTACGCTACCAGTTGTCTGTTGCTGCTGTTCATGTGGATTGTGTTTGCAGTCAATCTGCACAACGCATCCGGCATTGCCAGGTTCTGGCCGTTTCATTGAACCATTGAGTCGGCATGGGGAGGTTTTATGGGGATCAACATGAAAGTCACACCGCGGATTGTCGTAAACGGCAAGACATACGAAAGCCCGGAGCAGATGCCACCCGATGTGCGTGCGATCTACGACAAAGCGATGGCGCAGGAGGCGGCACACCCCGGCACAATAAAACGTACCGGCAAGGTCACCTTCAACGGCAAGGAGTACGACAATCCGGAGCAGATGCCGCCCGAAATCCGGCAGCTGTATGACGACGCACTGAAAGCGTTGCATCTGCCGCCGGCTACCGATGCAGGATCGCAATCGGGCGTCAAACCGGCAACCATGGGTGCGGCGTCGCCAGTCAGGCCCGCTGGCTACAATCCGGTGCAGAAGACGTCATCGGTTGCCCGCCTGGCGACCATGCTTGCCATCGGACTGACACTGCTGTTGCTGGTCCTGCTGGTGATGAAGCGCTGAACTTTCGTGCGGTAACCGTTGACTCGAAGGTACACATGACACACGCATTCAAGGATCATTTCTCCGGTCATGCGGCTGCGTATGCCGATGCGCGGCCGCAGTATCCCACCGAACTTTTCGACTGGCTGGCGACGCTGACGCAGGCACATGAACGCGCCTGGGATTGCGGTACAGGCAATGGGCAGGCCGCTGTCGCGCTGACGCGGCACTTTGCGCATGTCGTCGCGACCGATGCAAGTGCACAACAGATTGACCGTGCATTTTTGCACCCGCAGGTGGAATATAGCACGGCTCCCGCCGAGCAATCCGGCCTCGATCAGCACAGCGTTGATCTTGTCAGCGTGGCACAGGCTGCACACTGGTTCGATCTGCCGGCTTTCTATGCGGAAGTGCGGCGTGTCGTAAAGCCAGGTGGCGCGATTGTGCTGTGGTGTTACGGCTTCTGCCGGATCACGCCCGAGGTGGACGCGGTACTGAACGCGTTTTACACCGGTGAAACCGATGCCTACTGGCCGCCCGAGCGCCGGCTTGTGGATGCGTTGTATCGCACGTTGGCGTTTCCGTTTCCTGAGATCGCAGCGCCTGCGATGTACATGAAACAGAACTGGGATCTGTCGCAACTGTTGGCCTATCTGCGCACCTGGTCCGGTGTGCAGCGTTTCATCAAACAGACAGGCCGAGATCCGATGCCGGCTCTCGAATTGGAATTGTTGGAGGTCTGGGGCTCGCCGGCTGAAATCCGGACGGTAGTTTGGCCATTGCACTTCCGTGCCGGGCATGTCCCCGGTTAGCGAGCCGATTATCCGGGCCGCCGGTCCGACTTGAAACCGGAGCCCCTGTGGTTAGCCGCAATCTCACTTGCCGATATTTAACGTATTCAATCCCGGCTGATTCAGTTTCGGTGCCGCGATGCATTGCATGGCCGGCCTGTGATTCGCATTCCTGCCAATTGATCTGAGCCGGAAAGACCAAGTCCAGAAGACTGAGACATTCGGTTTGATTAGCCGCGGAATCACATCAACCGCTTGACACAAGTCAATGCTCCGGTCACCGCGTCAGACTAGAGTAGCGCGCGTGAGGGAAGCAGTTGCACGCCCTGTGCCTATACGATCAAGGAGCAATACCATGAACGGGAAGTTAGCAGTTCTTGCTGCTTTATTGTCAGCGTTGGCGCTGCCGGTTGCGGCAAACGCTGCTGATCAGACCAACTGGTATAACAACATTTATATCGGATTCGAGGCCGGGCAGGCACATTATGCCGGGCTTGCGGACGCGATAACGCCAACGGCGGGTGTCACC
>DASSOA010000124.1:0-15298 GCA_035701115.1 Gammaproteobacteria bacterium | reverse complement strand
CAGTGTAGCGGAATCCGCTTGCAAAGCCCTGGCCTCTCCGTCCGCACCATATGTCACATCGGTGATGCCCGGGAAGTCGGCCGGTTGACCGCGGTCATGGCGGCGGTCAGACGATGCTCCCAAACTTGGCATTGCGGCTGCGATGGCCGCATGAACATTTGTGGAGTACACGCTATGGAACGCATGAAACTGTGGACGCGATTCACGTCCGTGTTGCTGCTGGGTCTGGCAGGGCTGGCGCTGGTTTCCTTCGGCGCACACGCTGTCGGCGGCAAAATGAAATCCGAACACAACATCGTGGCGGTGCTGCAAAGCGCAGGCCAGTACACCACCCTGCTGAAAGCGCTGGATGCCGCCGGACTGACGGCAACCCTGGAAGGTCGTGGTCGTTATACGCTGTTCGCGCCCAACGACGAGGCGTTTGCCAAACTGCCTGCCGGCAAACTCGACGAACTGCTGAAACCCGAAAACAAGGCCGAGCTGGTCTCGATCCTCAAATACCACGTGTTGCCGCGCAAGCTGCCGTCACACCAGCTGGTCAGAATCGACAGCCCGACGCACATGGTCAAGACGCTCGAGGGCAAATCGGTAACCATCCGCAGCGACAACAACCAGGTCATGGTCAACGATGCCAAAGTCATCACGGCCGACATCAAAGCCAATAACGGCGTTATTCATGAAATCGACACGGTGCTGATGCCGCCGGCCT
Organism: Gammaproteobacteria bacterium; assembly: GCA_035701115.1. Lineage (GTDB taxonomy): Bacteria > Pseudomonadota > Gammaproteobacteria > Natronospirales > REEB76 > DASSKW01. The sequence goes on along the minus strand of DASSOA010000124.1, from coordinate 14,589 downwards.
GAAAAGACCCGCCTGACCACCAGGCGTTGCCGCCAGCTGACGGCAACGCCTTCTTTTTTCCGACCCGCGAAACGCCGCCAGCCTCGCGCCGCCCACGAGCATGGGGGCGCATGTTCCCTGCATTCCGGCATCGATCCCGCCAAATGGCGGATTTTGTTACAGAATTATGTCGGGGTGTGCGATGATAACCACCACGGCGAGACCGGCGCCTAGACCCGGCCGCCGGCGGGCTGAGGGCCCAATTGCCTGCTACTCAGGGATCACGAAAACCGGTTGTTATGAGTGCCAAAAAAATCCTGGTGGTCCACTACGCGTCGCCGAGCGGCCAGCTCACAGAGGTAGTCAAACATCTGGCTGCCCCGCTGGACGAATCAGCCGATGTGCAAGTCCGTCACATCGTGTTGCGTTGCCGTGCGCCCTACCCGTTTCCTTGGCCGATCCTGCGGTTCTTCGACACGTTTCCCGAGGCGATCTATCTCGATCCACCCGCGCTGGAACCGCTGGGACTCGACCCCGGCGAGCGCTTCGATCTGGTGATCCTTGCCTATCAGGTCTGGTTTCTGTCGCCATCCCTGCCTACCACTGCATTCCTGAAAGATCCGGTTGCCAAAGCCGTGCTCAGGGACACGCCGGTGGTCACGGTCATCGCCTGCCGCGACATGTGGCTGATGGCCCAGGAACGTACCAAGGAATTGCTGGCGGCCGCCGGCGCCCGGCTGATCGGCAACGTGGTGCTGGTGGACGAAGCCGGATCGGTGGGCAGCTTCCTGGCAACGCCATTATGGATGCTGACCGGCAATCGCGGTCCGATGCTGGGCGGGCTGATTCCGCGCGCCGGCGTCAAGCCGGAGCAGATCGCGGCCAGCCGCCGCTTCGGCGAACGCATCGTCGCTGCCTTGCGTGAGGGCCATCCGCTGGACGTTGATCTGTTGCGCGGCCTCGGCGCCGTCAAGGTGAACACCCACCTGATTGCGACTGAAAAAGCGGCCCGCCGCAGCTTTCTCGCCTGGGGAAAATTATTGCGCGCGCTGGGCAAGCAGGGCAGCCTGCAGCGGCAGCCCGTGGTCATGATCTATATCGTGTTTCTGATTGCGCTGCTCATTACTGTGCTGCCGATCAGCGCCCTGCTCAAAACGCTGGCGGCGCCGCTCATGCGCAGACGCATCGCGGCGCAGCAGGCGTATTTCAGCCAACCTTCAGGAAATTGAACCGGACTTCGCATGACAGGCCAGGCATACATCACCAACCTCTCGGCATACCTGCCCAACGCCCCGATCGGCAACGACGAAATGGAAACCGTGCTCGGCATGGTGAACGGCCAGCCGTCGCGCGCGCGCCGCATCATCCTGCGCTCCAACGGCATCAAGTCACGTCATTATGTGATTGATCCCGCAACCGGCCGCCCCACGCTCACCAACGCGCAGCTGACGGCTGCGGCGATTCGCGGCCTCGCCAACGGCCATTTCAAACTGGATCAGATTGATTTGCTCGCATGCGGCACCACGTTTGCCGATCAGCTGGTGCCGAGCCACACCAACATGGTGCACGGTGAGCTCGGCATTCCGCCCTGCGAAAACGTGTTTACCTCCGGCGTCTGCATCAGCAGCACCGCCGCCATGAAATACGCGATGTATGGCGTCGCCAACGGCGAGTTCCAGCATGCGGTCAGCGCCGGTTCCGAAACGCCGTCGGTGGTCATGCATGCGCGCAATTTCCAGCCGGAAAGTGACGCCCAGATACAGGCGCTTGAGAGCAACGGCATTCTCGCCTTTCAGAAGGATTTCATCCGCTGGATGCTGTCGGACGGCGCAGGCGCGGCACTGATCGAACCGCAACCGGCACCGGAAGGCCTGTCGCTGCGCATCGACTGGATCACGGAGCGCTCTTACGCCAACGAGCAACCGGCCTGCATGTACGGCGGTGCGGAAAAACTCGAAGACGGCAGCCTCAAGGGCTGGCCGGCCTATGAACCCGCCGAGTGGGCGCAGCGTTCCGTGTTCACGCTCAAACAGGACGTCAAGCAGCTCAACGAGCACGTGATGCATTACACCGTCGAGCGCCCGCTGCGCGACATTGCGCGGCTCAAGCATCTCAAGGCGGATGAGATTGATTTCTTCCTGCCCCACTATTCGTCGCATTATTTCCGCGACAAGGTGCGCGAGCACATGCTCAAGGCCGGTTTCGACATTCCGTTCGAGCGCTGGTTTACCAACCTCTATACCAAGGGCAACACCGGCGCAGCGTCAATTTACATCATCATGGAAGAACTGTTTCGCTCAGGCAAACTCAGACCAGGCCACCGCCTGTTGTGCTACGTGCCGGAAAGCGGCCGCTTCAACACCGCCTGGATTCACCTGACCGTGTGCGATGCAAACGGCAATACCGGTCGGTAACCAGCCATGAAGCGCGATGACGTTCCACAGCACAACGCGAAGGCCTTCATGGGTCACAGCAAGGTGCTGTATGCAGTGGACGATCGTGGGCATTACGTGAAAGCACCCTGTAACGGCTGGGATGCAGAGGAAATCGTACTGGAACAGGCCATTGCCGAATACGAACAACAGGCGAAAGATGCCTGGCAGCGCGCGCGCCGGGGACTCGCGTCAACGCTTGAATATCACATGTACCGGGAACGCATGGACCTGGTACTGCTGGCACAAAGCACCGGCTATTTCAAATGGCGCGTGCGCCGTGACCTGAAGCCGGGCGCATTCGCGAAGCTGTCGTCCGCGCGCCGGTTGCGATATGCAGACGCGCTTGGCAAAAGCCCGGAACAACTCGATACTCTGCCCGACCAGCCGTGAACGCCGTTACCCCGCTCGACCATGTCGAGATTCCGTTCGATCACCAGCAAAGCGCGCATTGCGAAAGCGGCGCAATTTCCTCGCTGTTGCGTCACGCCAATCTGCACCTGTCGGAACCGATGGCATTCGGGATTTCCGCCGCATTGAGCTACGCGTATCTGCCGTTCCTCAAATTTGGCGGCTTGCCGATGTTCGCCTACCGGATGCCGCCCGGCCACGTGATCCGCGGCCTCACCCGGCGCCTCGGTATCCGCATGCACTTTGAGCGCTTCAGGGACCCCGATGCCGGCATGGCGGCGCTGGATGGCTATCTGACGGAAGGCCGCGTGGTCGGCATTCAGACCTCCGCGTACTGGCTCACTTACTTTCCGCCCGACATGCGTTTTCATTTCAATGCGCACAATCTGGTGGTATACGGGAAACGCGGCAACAACTACCTAATCAGCGATCCGGTCATCGACATCCTGGTCGAGTGCGAAGCCGAAGCCCTGAAAAAAGCGCGCTTCACGCGTGGCGTGCTGGCACCCAAGGGATTGCTCTACTATCCTGAATTCGTGCCCGCGCAACCCGATCTGGCCGGCGCGGTACGCAGCGCAATCCGTTTTACAACCGGCATGATGCTCTACACACCGGTTCCCATTCTGGGTGTACGCGGTATCCGCACCGTGGCGAAAAAGATTCGCCGGCTCAATCCGGATGCAACGCACCGGAACAAACTGCTGCTCGGACACATCGTGCGCATGCAGGAGGAAATCGGCACCGGCGGCGCCGGTTTCCGGTTTCTGTACGCTTCGTTCCTGCAGGAAGCGGCCGTGCTGCTCGACACACCGCAATTGAAGGTGATATCCGAACAACTGACCGCGGTTGGTGACGAATGGCGGCGATTCGCGCTGCATGCCGCCAAGATGTGCAAGGACCGGATGCCGATGGATTATGACTTGCTCGCCAGGGAACTGCTGCATTGTGCAGACGAAGAAGAGGCGATATACCGCCAGTTACGCGTTGCAGTGAAATAGTGCCCAGCCCCGGGTCTCGTTTCCGGTCACCAGATAGAGGTTGCCGCCACCGTCGCTCGACGTCACAAATTCCGTGATCCAGGCTGCCGCCTGACTGTCATGAAATGCCTGCTGCGGATCCGGCAATACACAGTCCGGCAGCGAGTGATACAGAATGTCAGCACATTCCGCGCTCACCTCGGCGCCGCAGCACAGAATATCCTCGCGGCACCAGCGTGGTGTCAGGTAATCCTGGAGTCCGGCGAATTCATCAAAGCGCAGCAACTGCAATTCCCCGCCTATGTCGCCGCCGGCCTGCAACAGCAACCAGTGGCTGCCTTCGGCTACCGGCATGTCTGCCGCCAGGCCCTGGCGCAGACGATGCGCGGCGAGTGGAAACGTTGCCTCCTCGACCACACCTACCAGTGCCTGATGCGCGTTACCTGCCGCCAGATCCGCCAGCGCAGCACTCAGCACGGCGGCTGTGCTTTCGCCCCGCCTTGAAATGAAAATATTCTGTCCGCTCAAACCCAGATTGCGTGCGACATAGAAACCGGCACTGCTCCCCAGCGTGTTGATGAAATTGAACGGCTTTGGAATTTCGCGATCCCGGATCAGCTGTTCCTGCGTCGTAATATTGTTGCCGATCGGACCGAGCCCCGAACCGAGATAGATTGCGCAATCCGGTTGCAGGGTCTGCCCGGCGACACAGCGTCCAGACCCCAGCAGGGCCAGTTGTATGAAGCGGTCAATGCGACGGAAATTCTCGCGACACAGCGGCTTCAATTCGTCGTCGAGTGACGGTAATGAATCGCCGTCTGCAAGCGGCTGAAAATAATGCGCGGCGGACGTAATCCTGATCATGACGCGCCATGCTCCAGCACCAGCACGGTATTGTTACCGCCAAAGCCGAAATAATTCAGCAGATAAGTGCCCGCTCGCGCCGGTTCCGGTCGTGTCAGCGGATGAACGCCCAGATCAGGATCAACAATTTCAAATCCCGGTGTTGCCGGCAGAAACCTGCGGCGCAATGCGCTGCCGAACAGAATCAACTCAATGACACCGCACGCGCCAAGCGTGTGACCAAGATACGGCTTGAGCACCGTCACCGGTGGTAACTTCGGGAAAACCTTTTGCAACCCTCTGGCCTCGGCGGTGTCGCCGCTGGGTGTCGCCGTGCCGTGGGCCTTGATACCCTGTATCGCCGCGGGTTCCATGCCTGCATTGCGAAGCGCCGTGTGCAATACCGCAGCCACGGTGCCGCCGTCCGGGTTTGCAGTGGTCACGCTTGAGGTATCACAGTTGCTGGCGCCGCCGACCAGGCGCAAGCCAGCGGCGCCGTCGGGTTGCGACGACAACAGGATCGCTCCGACACCTTCGCCCAACACAATGCCGTTACGCCCGGCGTCAAACGGCCGCAGTTTGTCCGCGACCAGCTGCAAGCCGGCAAATCCGCACAGCGTGGTGCGATTGAACAATTCCGCGCCGATGACGAGCGCATGACGATACCATCCCAGTTGCAGCATGCGTGCCGCGCCGAGCAGCGCGTTCGCCGAAGAAGTGCAGGCCGTGTTGTAGGTGAATGTTTCACCGTCGCAACCGACGGCGTGCCGCGCCATGTTTGCAATGTCCTGATACCCGCACATCGGCATGGGAATCGCCTGTTCGGGCGCGTAATTGAGTTCGGTTTCGAATTCCAGCTCCGAGAGCCCGATGGAAAAGCAGGACGAGCCCACAAACACCGGCAAGCGGCTGACCTCGACATACGTCAGCCCGGCCTGCGCAACGGCAGCACACACGACCTGCGAAAGAATCCTGGCAAAGCGAGCCGGGTCGGTTAGTTCGGCGTGATCCGGCATCCGGTAAAACGGCACGCAAACCCGTTCTGCTCCCTGTTCCAGCCGCACTTCGGCCGGCGCAGCCACACTGCCGGACAGTGCCGCCACGCTGCTTTCCACATCGTTGCCGAGTGCACAGCTCAACCCCATGCCGCGAACATAGACACCAGGCATAGGCAATTCAGCTGTCCGACAGAATGAAATCCGCCAGCGTGTTGACCGAGGTCAGCGCGGCGCGTGTCTGGTTGTTGCCGTCAATGCGTTTGCCGTATTGCTGTTTGACGGCAAGCGCGATCTGCAGTGCGTCAAGAGAATCAAGCGCCAGATGACCTTCGCTTCCGATCAGAATGGCATCGTCGGCGATCTGATCCGGACTCAGGTTCTTTTCGCATTCGCGAATGATCAGCTGCTTGAGTTCAAGCTTGAGCTGGTCTCTGTTCATGATCGCTTATTTCCTCTGTCTTGCACCAAGCAGTATGCCGGCGACCAGTAGGCAGATCAGACCGAAACCGAACAGCCGCGCTGCTTCGGGCACGACCTCACCAAGCCCGCCCTGGCGCAGGAACACATCCAGAAACCCTTCCAGTCCCCAGGCCATCGGCGAATACTGACTCAATGTCTGCATCGCCGCAGGCATCAGAAAGCGCGGCACCATGATACCGCCGATGGCGGCCATCAAAAGGTTGGCGACGCCGGTAAAAATGGTGGCCTGCTCGCTGGTAGTCACCATGTTCGCAATCAGAAGCGCATAGGCAACCGATGCGAAACTCACGGCCAGCGCCATGAGACACAGCGCCAGCGGTGAGTGACCGAGAGCCAGACGACCACCCCCGAGCAAGGGTACAACGAACACGCCGATGGCCAGCATCAGTGCCACCTGCAGAAGATTGATGCCGAGATACGGCAGCAGCTTGCCCAGCAGCAAATCCCCGGGCCGCACCCCCATGCTGCGCAGCCGCGCGTAAGTGCCCTGTTGCCGTTCCTGGACCCAGGTTGTCGATAATGGAATCGCGATAAAGAACATCGCGAACAGGAGCCACGCCGGAACATTCTGCTGCACCGAAGACGGACGCTGGTTCTCGCTGCCGGCCTGGTAAAGCGACTGCGCGTTCAGCAGCTTGTCGGCCACGGACAGCCCGGAAGCCTCCGCCGGCACGCTCCCTGCCACCGGCGGTTGCGTGTCGAGCGGCGCCATCAGTTGCCGCAGGTAAACGTGCGCCAGCGCGCTTCGCAACGCGGCCGCGAACAGCTCATACATTGCGGGCTCGACACCCGGGCCCGCACGCATCTCAAGTTGCGATGGCCTGGCAGTCAGCATGGCCTTGCCGAAGCCGGCCGGGATGCGCACGAGAAATTGTGTCCGGTCGTTGCGCACCAGATCAAGCAGTTTCGCCACCGGCGCACCCGAAGGCAACGCGCTGAAGTCCTTCATGTCGTCAAGTTGCTGTACCAGGGCCCGGCTCACGGCACTCTGATCCTCGTCAACCAGATAGTAATGAATGTTTACGCGTTGATGCGCCGCGAACTGGTCCTGCAATGCCAGGGACATCACCAGAATAAACACCGCAGGCATGGCGAACAGCAGCAAGAGTGCATGCCAGTCGCGCAACAGCAGTTTCCATTCCTTGCCGATCAGTGCAAATACTGGCATCGCCTTCAGTCCCTCAGTTGCCGGCCGGTCAGGTGCAGGAACAGTTCCTCGAGATTGCCGTAACCGTACTGCATGCGGGCGATGCCGAGCTTCTCGCCGGCAAGCAGCGCGACAAGTTGTTTGAGCTGTGCATCAGTGCACGACTCGATTCGCAGCCGGTTCTGATCGGTCTCGAGACCTGAAATCTCACTCAGGTGCGCCTGCTGCGGCAGCGAGGGGGCCGCTGACAGACTCACGATCAAACTGTGCCCCGAGTCGCCTTGCAGGAGTTGCTCGAGCGTGCCCTGCGCAAGCAAGCGGCCGCTGTCGAGAACGCCGATTTCATCGCAGAGAAGTTCGACTTCGTCCATGTAGTGCGAGGTGTACACCACGGTGGTCCCGTGTTGATTGATGCGCTTGATCGCCTCCAGAATGAATCGCCGCGACTGCGGATCAATGCCCACCGTGGGTTCGTCGAGAAACAGCAGGCGCGGCCGGTTCAGCAGCCCGATCGCGAGATTGAGGCGCCGCTTGAGTCCGCCTGACAGGTGCGCGGCACGCGTGGTTTGAAAGGCGTCAAGACCCGCAACGCCCAGCGCCTCCTCGACGCGCGCCTTGACAGCGGTCACAGGAATTCCGAGCGCGCCAGCGAAAAACCGCAGGTTCTCTATGACGTTCAGGCGCGGATAAAAAGCGTATTCCTGCGGCACCAGCGCACAGAATGCCTGTACCTCGCGTGCCCGCGCCGGCAGGGCCTTACCGTCGACAAGAACCCGACCCGAAGCGGCGGACAGCAATCCGGTCAGAATGGAAATGAGCGTGGTCTTGCCTGACCCGTTGGGACCCAGCAGGCCGAACAGACTACCCTCGCGAATCCGCAGGGACAGCCCACCGATCGCATCGCGTCCGGCGCCCGGATAGCGGAAGCGGAGGTCTTCGATCTGGATCAAACACGGTTCCCCGTAATTCAATGCCCGCGCACACGCAACGGGATACTTGTGCGGCCCAATTTAGCATGTTTTGGGAGCGCTACAGGTTCTCAATGCGTCAAAATTTGCAGGGCGCCATGCAGCGCTTTGATCTGGGAATAACGCGGATGCGCGACGTGTGCCATTATTGAATTCAGCAGCATCAGTGCGTCGCTGTCCTGATGGCGGATCTCGCTCAGATAACGAGCCTGCAGAAATCTGAGGGACACGGCCGCTTCGTCTGCAGCGTGCACGGGTGGAACGTCCGCAACAATCCTTTTGAACAATTCCCAACGGCGTGCCACAAAAGCGCATTCAGCAAGCAATACGCGATCTGCCGCCGATTCCGGCTCAAATCCACTGTTTACATCCAGACATTGCTCATAGATATCCAGCGCTCTGTCCAGACGTTTCTGCAATACCAGACAACGTATCAGCTGTTTGCCTTCGACCAGCGAGAGATCGTACTGCCGGCGCAAGCGCAGGGCTTCGTAGAGTTCCTCATGATACAGGCGCACATCCACCAGGTCAGTCGGCTCGCGCCGCAGCAGCTCGCGTGCCGCATCCCAGCCGCGGGTTTCCAGCAACTCAATCGTCTGCCGCAGGGTTTCGTCCAGTTGCCGTTGTTGCGCGGCCATCCGGGTGCGTGCTTTGGTCGGCCTCTCGACCATCACGTCCAGGCCAAGCCGTTCGTGCCGATGATAGGTAACGAACCCCAGCAGATGCGCGCTCATGACCAGAAAGTAGACCGTTAGCATGTGCGCGAGCAGTGAAGGCATCACACCACTGACCACGGCAATCAGCATATAACTGACGCACAGCAATGTAACCGCCATCAGATAGGCTGTGCCGGTATGATAAATGAAACTCATCAGTTGCATCGGATTCAACGCCGACCATACACTGCCCGCGAGCGTTACGGTCACCAGAAACGCCGGAAACAGCAGCATGCCTGCCAGCATGCAAAGCGTGTCGCCATGCCGGAGTCCGTGGTGTCCGAGATACCCGCCAAGTGCGCCCGTCACAAGCCAGAAACCGATCACCATCAGTATCCGGCCATAATCCGAATGATTGAGTACTTCGGTGCCAAGTGGTGGTGCGATTGCGTGCCCCAGCGCCGTTTCCTCGACAATCATGAAGAGGTAAATCGTCAGCCACCCCAAGGTAATGGGGCCCATGGCCGCGGCATAAATGCCCGCCATATCGAACATCCAGAACAGCAGCCCCATGACCAGCACCACGCCGAGAGCGTAGCCGCGCAGCGGGTACAGCAGTATGGACGGCAGATAGCGCCAAAGCGACGGACTCGCGACCATGCGTGCGTCGGCTTCGGGATCCTGCAATCGCAGATCGCGTGCGTGCTCGGTCATGTACTGCCAAAAGACCCCGGCCCGCGCCGGAATATTTCAGCAGCCTAGCAGGTTCCAGTCAGTCCGGAAATGCGCCAATGATCACGCGGCTTTGCCCTGCAATGCGCGATACAGCGCGGTGATGCGGGGATAGAGTGGATGCGACTGCGCGGATAACAGCGGTCGCAACGTCAGGAGGGCGGCGGACTCATCCTTTTCGGTTTCCGCCAGATAGCGGGCTCGCCTGAATTGCAGGTCAACGGTCTCGGAACGGTCCGGGTGCTGCACAACGATGCTGGTGACGATTTTGTCGAAGCATTGCAGCCGCCGCTCCTGTAGTGCCGCCTCCGCAAGCTTGAGTACGCCGTGCATTTCCCAGGGTTTGAAGAACATCGAAATATTGAGGCACTGCTCGTATACGGTCAGTGCGCGGCCGGTATGTCCGACCTGTACCAGCATGTGAATCAGTCGCTTGCCCTGTACCAGCGTCAACACGTCCTGGTCCCGTGCGCGCAATGCGTGATAAAGATCCTCGTGGAACTGCAGTGGATTATTCAGCCCGCCGGGTTCGCGAAACATGATGTCGCAGGCGCTGCGTGGATCGCCTGCATGCAGTTGCTTGTCGATCTCGGCCAGCAGCATCTGCAGCGCTTCCTGCTGCGCGTTGCGCCGGCGCGTATCCTCACCCTGCCTGAGCAAAGCAGTCTCTTCGTTGAGTTGCGAGTAACGATGACAGGCAACAAATCCCAACAGATGACACAGCGCCATCTGCAGATACGCCACGGCAAGAAAACAGAACAGCGTAACCAGGCCGCCGCCGGACCCGTAACCCAGCCAGAGCAGCGCGATCATCGGCACGCCAAGTACGAAATAACCGCCTTCAGTCTTGGAAATGTAATGCCGCAACCGGAGCGGGTTGCCCGCTTCGCGAAAATCGTCGGTCACGGCCAGAATCGCGATGTAGACCGGTAACAGGCCAACGGCAACGCCCAACAGAAGATAAACCGGCAAGCGCATGCCAAGCGTTGCAGTCAGCAGGCCAAGACCGGCAAACGCACCTATATATAAGAGCAGCAGCGTGAGCCGCAAATACCCCGGCTGCGTGACGATTTCTTCGATCATGGATGGTGGGTGCGCATGCCCCAGTGCCGTTTCCTGGACCACGCCGATGAGATACTGGGACAGGAATCCGACTCCCAGCAGTGCGCCGAAGAAGCCCACGCGATTGCCGTGCATTGCCGCCAGCGACAGTAACGCCAGCAACACGGCCGTCGCCAACGCCTGCGGATAGAGTGGATAGCGCGCGATCTCCCGCCAGTACTTGCGTACCGATGTCACTGACTGCATGTATTCGTCGGAACCGTACCGATCGTCGGATGCAGCGCCGTGTTTCGCCTTCCGGGTCTTGCCATTCACCGCGATTCACCCCGTGAACTCGTTCGGTTTGATGCTGCCCGGCACTGACAGAACTGTCAGTGATGTGATTCACGTTTTCAATGCAAACTATTGATGGAAAAGATTATTGTCAACTGAATGTAAACAATATGGCACATTCCCGCGCTACGCCTGCAACGCGCAGGTCACTCCGGTGCCGCCGAGCCCGCAGTAGCCATTCGGATTCTTCGCCAGATACTGCTGGTGATAGTCTTCGGCGTAATAGAACTCGGGCGCGGGACGAATTTCGGTAGTGACCGCCGGAAAACCGGCTGTTTTCAGTTCCTGCTGATAGTGCTGCAGTGATTGCGCAGCAAGACGCTGTTGATCATCACCATATGTATAAATGCAGGAGCGGTACTGGGTGCCGATATCGTTGCCCTGCCGCATCCCCTGCGTGGGATCGTGCGCTTCCCAGAACGTTTTGAGCAAGTGGGCATAGGTCAATTGCATCGGATCGTATATTACCCGGACAACTTCGGCATGACCGGTGCGTCCACCGCACACTTCCTCATAGGTCGGATTCGGCGTGTAACCGCCGGCGTAGCCAACCGCGGTCACGTAAACGCCCGGCAGCTGCCAGAACTTGCGCTCGGCACCCCAGAAACAACCCAGCCCGAACACGGCCTCCTGCATGCCGGATGGAAACGGCGGCTTGAGCGCATGACCATTCACAAAATGTGTTGCCGCCGTCGGAATCGGCGTGGCGCGCCCGGTGAGTGCGTCCGCTTCATTGACCATGCGGGTTTTGCGTGCAGGTTCGAACATGCTGGCTGTCCTGTCGGTGCGGTACCGGATTGGATATTACCGGGAGGTGACCCTAACATAAGGCGTTATATTTCAAATTTCCAGGAGACCGCCATCCATGCCAACACAGAAAATCGCCGTCGTCACGGGTGCCAACCGGGGACTGGGTCTGGAAGCCGCGCGGCAACTGGCGCGTGCCGGCATGCATGTGGTGATGACCGCCCGCGACGCTCGCGCGGGCGCGGAAGCGCTGCGCAAACTTGAACAGGAAAAGCTGCCGGTCGAGTTACGCAAAGTGGACGTAAATTCCAGCGAGGACGCTCAGGCACTCGCGCGCTATCTCCGCGAGCAATTCGGAAGGCTCGACGTGCTGGTCAACAACGCCGGCATCCTGCCGGAGTCACCCGGTGAAACGGGCGCGAAATCCGCCAATTCACTCGAGGTGTCGCCCACCACCATCATGGCAGTTTTCAACACCAATACCCTGGGTGCCGTGCGCATGATCCAGGCGCTGGCGCCGTTGATGTCCAGCGGCGGGCGCATCGTCAACGTGTCCACCGGCATGGCGGCGCTGCACGACATGGGTGGAAGTTATCTCGGTTACCGACTGTCCAAGACCGCCCTGAATGCGGTGACGCGCGTGTTCGCCGCAGACCTCGCTTCCCGCCGGATCAGCGTGAATGCGGTCGATCCCGGCTGGGTAAAAACCGATATGGGTGGGGCCGGTGCGACCCGCACCGTCGAGCAGGGTGTGGGCACGATTGTCTGGCTGGCGACCGCGCCGGATGCCACCGAAAGCGGGTATTTCTGGCGCGACAAACGCAAGCTTGAGTGGTAACGCCGGAGCAACGTCACCCACACACCTGCGGCGGCCAATCCCGGCCAACTGGCAAGCCCGTTATCTTTGACTATGCTTTTTAGTAATACGGAACAACTGGAGGGCGGCCATGTTCGTTTCAGAGGTACTGAAGAACAAAGGGGCGGGAACGGTGGTCAGCGGCGAAAACGTGGACGTCGCCACCGCGGTGAAAATCATGTGCGACAACCGTGTGGGCGCCATACTCATTACCGATGCCAAGGGCAAGGTGAGTGGCGTCTTGACCGAACGCGACATCCTGCGCCGCTTCGCGGAATTTGGCGCCGCGCTTGGCACCCTGCCGGTTTCGAAAATCATGTCCCGCAATGTGCGTACCACGGAACCCGATGCCACGGTACAACAGGTGCTGGAGACCATGACCCGGCAGCGTTTTCGCCACATGCCGGTACTGGACAACGGCAAACTGGTCGGCGTGGTATCGATGGGCGACATGGTGAAATCCCTGCTCGAGGAAAAAACCCAGGAAGCGGAATCCCTCAAGCAATACATCACGTCCTGACGCCGGTTCTACCTTTCCGTCCTGCAACCGGGCATCTGTTGCGGCGGGCCGGTTTTGCATATCATCCCGCCCAGCAACCCCACCCTTCCGGATCCAGAATGAGTACCCCAAACCCGTGTCTGACATGCGGTGCCTGTTGTGCACATTTCCGGGTCTCGTTTTACTGGACCGAAGCCGAGCAGTTTCTCGGCGGAACTGTCCCGCCGGAATTCACCGGGCGGCTGAGCCCGCACCTGGCGGTCATGCTGGGCACCGACTGCGCCAAGCCGCGTTGCCAGGCCCTTGAAGGCAATGTGGGAGAATCGGTCCGTTGCGGAATCTATGAGAAGCGGCCCTCGCCCTGCCGCGAACTGGATCCCTCCTGGCTGCACGGCGCCGCCAGCGAACAATGCGACAAGGCCCGCCGTGCCCACGGCCTGCCGCCGCTCACGCCGGATACCTTCAACGAACCGCGCGGCCCCGGTCAGTCGCCGTTCAGGCGCTCGGCCTGAGCGCGGGCGCTGGCGAAATTCAGACATGGGTCGCTGGCGCCCCCCTTCGCCCGGTGCGTCGCCGTACATCACGGCGGACGGCTACCGGCGTCTCGAGGAGGAACTCAAACGCCTCTGGCAACGCCGCGCCGACGTCACCAGCGCCCTCTCGGCTGCCGCGGCAGAAGGAGACCGGTCGGAAAATGCGGAATACATCTACCGCAAGAAGGAACTGCGCGAAATTGACCGGCGCATCCGTTACCTGCAGAAACGCCTTCCCGACCTGCATGTGGTGACGGAATCCCCGGCGGAACGCAACCGGGTATTCTTCGGTGCCTGGGTAACGCTCGAAGATCACGAAGGCCGGGAAACCGAATACCGCATCGTGGGACCCGACGAGGCCGAGCCGTCAACGGGCTACGTCAGCATGGATTCCCCGCTGGCGCGAGCCTTGCTGAAAAAAGCCGTCGATGACGAGATCGCGGTCAGAACACCGTCCGGCGAGGCGCATTATTTCATCGTTGAAGTCCGGTACGCTCCCGACGCAGCCTGAGCCGGCCAACCCTTGAATTACCGCCCGCCCGCCTCAATCTGAATCTGCACACAGGCTTGCGGAGTCAGCCATGTCTGAATCGCTTCATGTCAGTTGCCCCTCATGCGGGGCAAAGAATCGTGTTCCGGAGTCGCGCCTGGAGCAGCAGCCGAAATGCGGGCGTTGCGGTGAGCCGCTGTTTTCCGCCCATCCGGTGGCGCTGACCGATTCCAATTTCGAGTCGGTGATCAACGGCACCGATCTGCCGGTCATCGTGGATTGCTGGGCGTCCTGGTGCGGGCCATGCCGAATGTTCGCGCCGGTATTCGAGGAAGCCGCGCGCACGCTGGAACCGAACTACCGGCTTGTCAAACTCGATACCGACGCCAATCCGCAGACCGCCGCACGACTTGGCATCCGCAGCATTCCCACCCTGATTGCATTCC
>DASSOA010000123.1:0-4924 GCA_035701115.1 Gammaproteobacteria bacterium | reverse complement strand
CAGCCGTTGTGAGGTGTCCCGCGCGAGCACGTCATCCACCGCTATGATTTCATCGGCGATGTCGCGGTTCAGAACCTGCGGAATGAAATCCGGCGTCCAGCCCTGAATCTTGTGCGGCTGCCACGGCTGGCCCTGCAGCATGGACGCTGCCGCGGGTTCGGTGGCGATCACCTTGAGGTTCGGACGGGCGAGTTTCAGCATTTCGCCGGCGCCCGTCAGTGTGCCGCCGGTGCCCCAGCCGGTGACGAAATAATTGAGCCGCTTACCGGCGAAATCGGAGAGGATTTCCGGCCCGGTCGTGCTGCGGTGATACGCCGGGTTGGCCGGGTTTTCGAATTGCCGTGCCAGAAACCAGCCGTGCTTTTTCGCGAGTTCTTCCGCCTTGCGCACCATGCCGGTGCCGCGTTCGGCGGCGGCCGTCAGGATGACTTTCGCACCGAACGCGCGCATCAGCTTGCGACGTTCCACCGAAAACGTTTCGCTCATGACCGCGACAAAGGGGTAACCGCGCGCCGCGCACACCATGGCAAGGGCAATGCCGGTATTGCCGGACGTCGCCTCGATCACCGTCTGGCCGGGCTTCAGCGTGCCGCGCTGTTCGGCATCGAGAATGATGGCAATCGCGAGCCGGTCTTTTACCGAGGATGCCGGATTGAAGGCTTCCACCTTGACGTAGATGTCCACGTGCTTGGGCGGGATACGGTGCAGTTTGACGATCGGGGTGCGGCCAATGGTATCCAGAATGCTTTCGTACATCATGATCGTTTTACTCCTTGAATTTGGAAATCAGGCAACCGGTTCCAGCCAGCCGTGGCGGTCGGGCGTGCTACCGTCGAACAATCCGAAGAACAATTCCTGCATGCGCCGCGTCACCGGTCCTGGTTTGCCTTCGCCCACCGGCTTGCCGTCCACCGAACGCACCGGGGTGATTTCGGCAGCCGTTCCGCACATGAATACTTCGTCAGCCAGATAAAGGTATTCGCGCGGCAACTCACGTTCGACGATCTCGATTCCGGCATCGCGTGCGAGCCGGATCAGCGAGGCGCGCGTGATGCCATCGAGAATGGCGGAACTGACCGGCGGCGTGTGCAGCGCACCGTCGAACACCAGAAACAGGTTTTCACCGGCGCCCTCGCTCAACAGCCCGTTGCTGGCGAGCGCGATGCCTTCACCGAAACCCAGCCGGCGCGCTTCGCGTGCGATCAACTGACCGGAAAGATAATTGCCGCCGGCCTTGGCGCCCATCGGCAACGTATTCGGCGCCGGGCGCTGCCAGCTCGACACGCAGGCATCAATGCCTTCGTCGAGTACGCCTTTGCCGAGATAACTGCCCAGTTCCCAGGCACCCACCGCGACTTCCGTGGGCGCATTCGCGCTCAGGCTCAAACCCTGACCCATGCCACGAAATACCACGGGCCGGATGTAGGCTTTCTGTAGCGCGTTGACGTGCACCACCGCGCGGCAAGCGTCGGACAGGGTCGCCTGATCGTACGGCATGGGGATGTCGTAGATCTTCGCCGAGTTGAACAGGCGTTTCATGTGGGCGGCAAGCCGGAAAATTACTACGCCCCGCGGTGTCGGATAACTGCGAATGCCTTCGAAGATGGAGGAGCCGTAGTGAAGCGCGTGCGCCATCACATGTGTGGTGGCGTCCGCCCAGGGTTTGAGGGTGCCGTTGTGCCAGATCTGTGCGGGGTACTGGATAGCCATGCGGATTCCCGTATCGGAGAGCCGCTACAGCATAGCCGTCCGGCACAGGACAGGAAAGTAGACGACGGGAATACCGGCAGGGTACGCAAGCCCTCGACCGGCATTCCCGCCGCAATCGCCCGGCTGCTCGCGCGGCTCCGGCGATTATGCAGTGACCTGCGGCCGACGGTTATTTTCCGGCGCCCGCCTGCTTGAGCAGCGCCTCGGTTTTGCGCGCCGCAGCATGCGCCTTCTTGTAGGTAGTGGCCTTTGTTCCCATCTCCGCGCGCTTGACCGCCAGTTCGAGTTTGGCGCGGACTTTGGGCGAATTGCCGAGGTCATTCAAGGCGCCGTCGCCCATGCCTTTGCAGGGATCTTCGGCTGTCGCGTCGTACAGTTTGCCTTTCGGGCCGACCAGGCAATTGAGGACATGATGCAGGTGCGCGTGCACCATGTTGATGTCTTTCACAGTCGCCGCCATCTGCGCGTGCACCTGTGCGGTCGCGATTTCCTTGGCGGCATCGCCGGCAGCGAATGCCTGGGAGAGCGTAAACAACGACGCCGCGGCAACAATCGCCATTAACGAGCGTTTCATCATGACTGCACTCCTTCTGTTCAGTGTGAGATGAAGTGCAGAGCATACTCTGAAAACACCGCCCGGGCCTTGCCGGCGGGCACTGGTTAAAGCGGGTTCTGTCAAAACCGGCGATCTGTGCACTAATGTGGCGAAACGGGGCTTTCGTCGGCCGGACGGCCTGTCACGCGCAGGCGCAGGTTGTGGGCAACAGCGGGCGCGCGGTTGACAGCCTGTTCCGCCCGCGCCGGACGATGCAGTTGCCGCTTTCTGGTGAGTCCGAGTTCGATCACGGCGGCCTGATGCATGTCAGCTTCGCGCGCGGGCACGGCATTCGCCATGGTCTGGCGCGCCGAAAGGCGGCGGCGCCAATCGCGCTTGTCGAGCATGCGTTCAATCTGGCGGACGGGGGCGGATGTTCTGATCAACATGGCAAGTTTCCTCCTTGCGATGGCGCAAATGATAGGTATCGCGCATGACGCAGCGATGACAATGGCATGGAAACTGGATGAAGCTGCCCGGGCAGCGAACCGGTAAACACACAGGCTGACCGTACCGCGGGAGTTTGCGGCAGTGCGGGAGCCCGATTACCGGACCTGAGTCAGCTGACAGCGGATTTGATATTCGTATCGTGGTGAAGTTCAACAACGTTGCAAGTTTTACAATTTGGAAACAAAAAGGCGCCCCGCGGCGCCTTTTTGATTACCAGCCGGTAACTTTTTTGATTAATACCGGTAATGATCCGGCTTGTACGGCCCCTCGACTTCAACGCCGATGTATTTCGCCTGTTTCGGCGTGAGTTGGGTCAGGTGCGCGCCGATGCGTTCGAGATGCAGACGCGCGACTTTCTCATCGAGGTGTTTCGGCAACACATACACCTTCTTTTCATATTTCTTCCCATAGACAAACAGTTCGATCTGCGCCAGCACCTGGTTGGTGAAGGAGTTCGACATCACGAACGACGGATGGCCGGTGGCGCAGCCGAGATTCACCAGCCGGCCTTCCGCCAGCAGGATGATGCGGTGGCCGTCCGGGAAGATGACGTGATCGACCTGCGGCTTGATGTTTTCCCACTGGTATTTGCGCAGCGACGCAACCTGGATTTCCGAATCGAAGTGCCCGATGTTGCAGACGATGGCGTTGTGCTTCATCTTCGCCATGTGATCGTGCGTGATGACGTCCACGTTGCCGGTGGTGGTCACGAAGATATCTCCCTGCGAAGCGGCTTCGTCCATGGTGACGACACGGTAGCCTTCCATCGCCGCCTGCAGCGCGCAGATCGGATCGATTTCCGTGATCCACACGCTTGCGCCGAGGCCTTTCAGCGACTGCGCGCAACCCTTGCCGACGTCCCCGTACCCGGCGATGACGGCGATCTTGCCCGCGACCATCACGTCGGTGGCACGCTTGATGCCGTCCACCAGCGATTCGCGGCAGCCGTAGAGGTTGTCGAACTTCGACTTGGTGACCGAATCGTTCACGTTGATGGCCGGGAAGGGCAGGGTGCCGGCTTTCTGCATCTCATATAAACGATGCACGCCCGTGGTGGTTTCTTCGGTCACACCTTTTATATTGGCGAGAATCTTCGAATAGAAACCGGGCTTGGTATCGAGCCGCTTCTTGATCGCCTTGAACAACGCGGTTTCTTCCTCGTTGGTCGGGTTGGCGATTACCGAGGGATCTTTTTCGGCTTTCGCACCCAGAATCACCAGCAACGTGGCATCGCCGCCGTCGTCCAGGACCATGTTGGGTGTGCCGCCATCGGCCCATTCCATGATCCGGTGGGTGAATTCCCAGTACTCATCCAGCGTTTCGCCCTTGTGCGCGAATACCGGTGTGCCACCGGCGGCGATCGCCGCGGCGGCATGATCCTGCGTCGAGTAGATGTTGCACGAGGCCCAGCGGATGTCGGCGCCGAGCGCCTTCAGGCTCTCGATCAGCACCGCGGTCTGGATGGTCATGTGCAGGGAACCGGCGATGCGCGCACCTTTGAGCGGCTGCGCCTTCCGGTATTCCTCGCGGATCGCGACGAGTCCCGGCATCTCGGTCTCGGCGATAGCGATTTCCTTGCGGCCCCAGTCGGCGAGGCCGATATCCTTGACGTGAAAGTCCTGCTTCTGATTGTTCACGACAGCGTTCATAGAGTGTTACCTCACCATATAAACGAGCGCCGTTGTCGTTGAGGACCGGTTTCGCTGAGCCTGGCGGGGATGCCGCTGCAACGCTCCTCAGTGAGGCCGGTTTTCCCGCGTTAGCGGCGTGTTACCACTTGAGCTTTCCCCGTGCCACGGCCAATCGCTCAATATTGGATGCATCGCTGTTTACAGCCTGGTCGGCGATTTCTACCACTGTTAACAGATATCGTTTTGTCATTCGATTGATTGTGGTCAGATTAATAATCATGCCGGCGTATATCAGGAAAAGTATTTGAAAGAAATGGCTGAGTTCGCCTTTCGATCGCACCGCGAACCAGACTATTCCGAGTAGTAAAGTCGCTCCAAGCATAACCAACAAATGCATCCGTCGCGATGCAAGGTACCATTTGGCTTTGCTGTAAGCCCGCAGTTGCGCGTCACTAAGTTCCATGTTCATTGTCCCCTTGCCGGTATCAATTACCGGATTTCAATGTCTGCAATTCATTCAGCTTCTGGCGGTTCGCCG
>DASSOA010000122.1:0-39190 GCA_035701115.1 Gammaproteobacteria bacterium | reverse complement strand
CGGTATTCACTCGCCAGACTTTCCGCCGTCAGATGGAAGGAGTAGGCATCCTTCATCAGGAATTCGCGAGCGCGCATCACGCCAAAGCGTGGGCGGATTTCGTCGCGGAACTTGGTCTGGATCTGGTACAGGTTGAGCGGGAGCTGTTTGTAGCTCTTGATCTCGGCACGCACAAAATCAGTTACCACTTCCTCGTGGGTGGGGCCATAACAGAATTCCTGCTGTTTGCGGTCCTTGATCTTGAGCAGCTGGCCGCCGAATTTCTCCCAGCGGCCGGTTTCCTCCCAGAGTTCACGCGGCTGGATCGACGGCATCAGCATTTCAATGGCGCCGGCCCGGTTCATCTCTTCGCGCACAATGGCCTCGACCCGGCGCAGCACCCGCAGCCCCAACGGCGTCCAGGTGTAGATGCCGGCAGCCAGCTTGCGGATCATGCCGGCTCTCACCATGAGCTGATGGCTGATGGTTTCGGCGTCAGCAGGGATTTCCTTGACCGTATTCAGTGGGAAGTGGGAAGCGCGCATCTTGGGGGTAGTGTTTTTGATTGTAAAAACCGTATTCTACCGGGCACTTTTTGCTGGTGCATTAACTCAAGCCATGTCAGCCAGACTCTTTTACGATCAGGATATCGACCCGGCCCTTATCAGGGCGCGACGTGTCGCGGTGCTGGGATTTGGCGCGCAGGGCCGCGCGCAGGCGCAAAACCTCAGGGATTCCGGGGTCACTGTCACGGTCGGCTTGCGCGATGGCTCGCCGTCCCGAGCGGCGGCCCAAGCGGCTGGGCTCAAGGTGCTGCAGCCCGCCGAGGCCGTGGCGCAGGCGGACCTGGTCGTGATGCTGGTCCCGGACGAGGTGCAGCCGCAGGTGTATGCGGATTGGGTGGCGCCCAACCTGCGTCCGCAGGCGGCGCTGGCGTTCGCGCATGGATTCAACATCCTGTACGGCGGAATCGTTCCGCGCGCCGATCTCGATGTCGTCATGGTGTCGCCGAACGGCATCGGCGAGCAGGTTCGGGCCCAGTATCTGGCAGGTCACGGCGTGCCCGGTTTGGTGGCGGTCCATCAGGATGTGACGGGCGCCGCGCGGCAACTGGCGTTTTCGTATGCATGGGCACAGGGCCATGGCCGCGCCGGCATCATTGAATCCACGTTTCGCGATGAAACCGAAACCGATCTGTTTGCGGAACAGGCAGTGCTGTGCGGCGGGCTGACGCACCTGATCGAAGCCGGATTTGAAACGCTTACTGAAGCAGGCTATGCGCCGGAAATCGCCTATTTCTGCTGCCTGCACGAAGTGAAACTGATCGCCGACATGATCTATCAACGCGGCATCGCGGGCATGCGCGAATCCATTTCCGCGACCGCCGAATTTGGCGATTACACACGCGGACCGCGCGTGATTGGCGCCGAGTCACGTGCCGCCATGCGAGCCATGCTCGATGAAATCCGGCGCGGCGATTTTGCGGCGGAATTGAAAAATGAGCTTGCCGCCGGCAAACCCGTGATACGTGCCAGCCGCGCCAAGGCGCGCGAGGCCTTGATTGAAAAGGTGGGCGCCGCGCTGCGCGAGCGCATGCGGCGCGGCTGAGCGCGCCGGGGTCGCAGCCCTGGCGGGCTTCGTGGCATCATGATGGTTTTCCCAGCCGGAGAATGCTCCCCATGCCGCTTTCCTCCCTGCCCGAGACAGACGTAGAGACCGAAGTCGGCGTCGATGAAGAGCTTGAGGGCGGCCCGGAGAGCGAAGGCCCGCGCCGGCGCGGCATTTATCTTTTGCCCAACCTGTTTACCACCGGCGGTCTGTTCGCCGGTTTCTACGCCATCGTTGCAGCCATTACCGGACACTTCGAACCGGCTGCCATTGCGGTGTTTGCCGCGATGATCATGGATGGCCTTGACGGGCGCATTGCGCGCCTGACTCATACGGAAAGCGCGTTCGGCAAGGAATACGACAGTCTCTCGGACATGGTCTCGTTCGGCCTGGCGCCGGCGCTGGTGATGTACGAATGGGCGTTCCGGGATATGCTCCATTTCGGCTGGCTGTGGGGCAAGCTCGGCTGGCTCGGCGCATTTTTCTATGCGATCTGCGCGGCGCTGCGGCTGGCGCGCTTCAACGTGCGCGCCGGTGTGGTGGATAAACGCTATTTCCAGGGCTTGCCAAGCCCGGCGGCGGCCGCGATTGTGGCGGGCGCGGTCTGGTTCGGTGCTGATCTCGACATCCCGGGCAGCGCGCTGTTGATTCCCGCTTATCTGCTGACGGTCGGCGCCGGCGCGCTGATGGTCAGCAGCATTGGCTATTACAGCTTCAAGGATCTCAATCTGCACGGCAAAGTGCCGTTCACGGTGATCGTGCTGGTGGCGTTGTTGCTGATTGTGATTACGCTGAGTCCGCCCAAGGTGTTGTTTATCGGATTCTTTATATACGCCTGTTCGGGGCCGATCATGGCAGTCGCACGCTTGTGGAAGCGGCGCGCCAGGAAACACGCTGCCTGAATCTCATGTCCAGCAACCGCGACGCCTATCTGCATGATCTTGGCATGGTGAACTGGGTGCGCCGTGCGCCGGCGGCCGCGCCAGCATCGGTTGTCAAGCAGGCAATTCACGCCGATAGCGTCGCAACAGCGAGAGCTCCTCAGATTGTGGAGCGTTCCGCACGCGCTTCCACCATTGCCGGTCTGGATTGGGACGCACTTGCTGATGCAGTGCGCGCCTGCACCGCCTGCGGTTTGCGAGCCGGCTGCACGCAAACGGTGTTCGGAGTCGGCAACCGTGATGCGGAGTGGATGGTGATCGGCGAAGCGCCCGGCGCGGATGAAGACCGGCAAGGTGAACCGTTCGTGGGGCGTGCCGGGCAGTTGCTGAATTCCATGCTGGCGGCAATCGGTCTCAAGCGCGAGCAGGTGTATATCGCCAACATTCTCAAATGCCGACCGCCGAACAACCGCGACCCGAAGCCCGAGGAAGCGGAGCTGTGCCGCCCGTTTCTCGAGCGCCAGATTGCCCTGGTCAAGCCGCGCCTCATTCTCGCAGTGGGACGCATCGCCGCGCAGAATCTGCTTCAAACCGACTCCCCGATCGGCAAGTTGCGCGGTCAACTGCATCAGGTTGCCGGTATCCCCGTCGTGGTTACGTATCATCCGGCTTACCTGCTACGTTCGCCGGGTGAAAAACGCAAGGCCTGGGACGACCTCAAATTCGCCGTCCGAATTTTCCGAGAACGCGGCGGGCAGGAAGCGCAATGAGCGCAGTGGTGTCGTTGGCGGAACCGGCCTACCGCCCGATGCAGGAAGCCGACGTGCGTGCAGTGCTGGACATCGAACGCCGCGCCTACAAGTATCACTGGACCGAAGGCATCTTCCGCGACTGCCTGCGCGTCGGGTACGGCTGCTGGGTGATGGAGCTGAACGGAGCCATTGCCGGCTACGGCGTCCTCTCGCTTGTGGTGGGCGAAGCGCATCTACTCAATATCTGCGTAGCACCGGAATGGCAGGGCAAAGGCTATGGGGCCCGGCTGCTGGATCATTTCATGGATCTTGCCTGTGAACGGGGCGCCAGCCAGATGCTGCTGGAAGTCCGGCCGTCGAATACCGCAGCCCTGGAGTTGTATCGAAAGCGCGGTTTCAACGAGGTGGGCTTGCGCAAGAACTACTATCCGAGCGAAAACGGCCGCGAGGATGCGCTGATTCTCGCCATCGACCTGACCTGAGGGCGACGCGCGCAATCAGGTAAAATACCGGGCTTTGCCGTCAACAGATTGATCCCCATGTTTGACCAGGAAATCGGCCGCCGCCGCACCTTTGCCATCATCTCGCACCCCGATGCGGGCAAGACCACGCTCACGGAGAAACTGTTGCTGTTTGGCGGTGCCATTCAGCTGGCCGGCGCCGTGAAAGGGCGCAAGGCGGCGCGTCATGCCACGTCCGACTGGATGGCCCTGGAGCAGCAGCGCGGCATTTCGGTTACGTCATCCGTGATGCAGTTTCCGTACCGGGATTGCATCGTCAATCTGCTGGATACGCCCGGCCATGAGGACTTTTCCGAAGACACCTACCGGACGCTGACGGCGGTGGATTCGGCACTGATGGTGATCGACTGCGCGAAGGGCGTCGAGGAACGTACCATCAAGCTGATGGACGTGTGCCGGTTGCGCGACACGCCGATCATGACGTTCATCAACAAGCTGGATCGCGAAGGCCGCGATCCGATGTCGTTGCTCGATGAAGTCGAATCGGTGCTGAACATCCGCTGCGCGCCGATCATCTGGCCGGTCGGCATGGGGCGCGCGCTCAAGGGAATCTACCATTTCACGGAAGACCGAATTTACAGCTACGAAGGCGAAAAGATGGGGCGGCTGGGCGAAACCCGCATTATTGACGGCTTGAACAGTGAGGCTGCTAGCGCGTTTCTCGGGGCAGACGCCGAATCGTTTCGTGCCGAAGTTGAATTGGTGCGTGGCGCGTCACACGAATTCGATGTCAGTGAGTATCTCGCGGGCCGGCTTACGCCGGTATTTTTCGGTTCGGCGATCAGCAATTTCGGCGTGCGCGAACTGCTGGATACGTTTATCAAATACGCGCCGGCACCGCGCCCGCGCGCTGCGACCACGCGCAGCGTTCAAGCGACGGAAGACAAACTGACCGGCTTCGTATTCAAGATCCAGGCCAACATGGATCCGCAACATCACGACCGGATTGCGTTTGTGCGCCTGTGTTCGGGTCGTTACACACCCGGCATGCGGGTGAAGCATGTGCGCATCGGCCGCGAGATCAAGATTCCCGATGCGCTGACGTTCATGGCCTCGGAGCGTGAACGGGTCGAAGAGGCCTATGCCGGCGACATTATCGGTATTCACAATCACGGCACGGTTTCCATCGGCGACACGTTCACCCAGGGCGAAGAACTGCAATTCACCGGAATTCCCAACTTCGCGCCCGAACTGTTTCGGCGCGTGGTGCTAAAGGACCCGCTGAAGGCCAAGGCGCTCAACAAGGGCCTGGATCAGTTGTGCGAAGAAGGAGCGACGCAATTATTCCGCCCCTTGCGGAGCAATGAATTGATTCTGGGAGCCGTCGGCCTGTTGCAGTTCGATGTGGTTGCGTTCCGGCTCAAGAGCGAATACGGCGTTGACTGTATTTTCGAAAGCGTGCCGGTTGCGACGGCGCGCTGGGTCGAGTGCCGTGACGCGAAAAAACTGGAAGAGTTACGCAACAAGGCGTTCGATAATCTCGCCTTGGATCACGCGGGAAGCCTGGTGTACATCGCACCTACCCAGGTGAACCTGCAACTGACACGGGAACGCTGGCCGGATGTGGAATTCCGCAAGACGCGCGAGCACGGCGTGGAGGCCGCGGCTGCCGCCTGACAGCATTCGCTTGTGCCCGGTTTCCTGCTAGGCTACCCGCGCCGTCCGCCGGGAGCCGGAACATGTCTTCATCGCTGAACCGCAGGGTTGTGGGCTGGTCCTCGTATTACTGGGGCAACCACGCGTTCACCACGTCAATCATGACGGTGTTTTTCCCTATCTTTTTCAAGGACTACTGGAGCCACGGTGCGGACGTCACCGTGAGCACCTTCCGTCTCGGCATTGCGAATTCGATCGCGAGCCTGGTTGTTGCTCTTTCTGCTCCGGTGCTGGGTGCCATCGCGGACAGCGGCGGTCACAAGAAACGCTTTCTCATGTTCTCGGCATTCATGGGCGCGGTGTCGGTGCTGGCCTTGCATTTCATCAGCAAGGGCGCCTGGGAATGGGCGGTGGTGTTTTACGTGCTGGCATCCATCGGTTATTTCTGGGGCAACGTGTTTGGCGATTCCATGCTGGTAAGCGTGGCCGCACCGGGCAAGCTGGATCGCACCTCGGCCATTGGCTACTTCGCCGGTTATCTCGGCGGCGGTCTGTTTCTGGTGCTGGGGGTTGCGATGAGCCTGAAACCGCACTGGTTCGGTCTTGTGGATGCCGCGACGGCCGTGCGCTGGTTGCTGGTGTTCACGGCGATCTGGTGGGCCGCATTTTCATTGCCACTGTGGCTGCTTGTGCCGGAGCCGACGCCCGTCAACCCCGGCACGCCAATGGGCGCAGCGGTACGGGATGGCTTCCGGCAGATTGTGACGACGTTCCGTCACGTACGGGCTTACCGCCCGGTGTTCATGTTCCTGATTGCCTATTGGGTTTACATCGACGGGGTCAACACCGTGATCCAGATGGCGGTGGACTACGGCAAGGCGATCGGGTTCAGCACCAGTGACCTGATCCTCGCAGTGCTGATGGTGCAGTTCATCGGGGTGCCTGCCGCGCTGGTATTTGGGCGCATCGGAGAGCGAATTGGACCCAAGCAGGGGATCTTCATCGGGCTGGCGGTGTATGTGCTGGTGTCGGTGTTCGCCGCCTTCATGCGTCATTCGATCGAATTTTTCATTCTGGCCGGGCTGATCGGTCTGGTGCAGGGCGGAGTTCAGTTGCTCAGTCGCTCCTACTATGCACGTCTGGTTCCGGCGGAGCGCGCGGGCGAGTTTTTCGGGTTTTACAATATGCTGGGTGAGTTTGCCGCGATCATCGGGCCGTTCCTGATCGGCATCGTGAGCTACGCGACCGGCAGCCCGCGGCTGTCGATTTTGTCGGTCATTGTGCTGTTTGCCATCGGGGCCATCCTGCTGGCTCGCGTTGAGGTCCCAGAGCATGCGAGGAAATCGCGCTAAATCACGCCGATGCGTCCCTATTCGGCGCCGGCCGTGGCACAATCTGGCGATGGGCCGCGGCATTCCGCCAGTGCCCGTTGACTGGAGGCCATTATGAAGCGCGTGTGTCTGAGTCTGATTCCGACCCTGCTGACCATTCTGCTGGCGGCTTGCAGTGCGTCCAAGCCGACGTTCGCCCTGATCGGCGTACCGGAGCGCTTTTCCTACACGGACAGCGCCAACTTGTTGATTGACAATGGGAATTGCAGCTACGTGATCTACCGTGGCAACAGCGTGACGCCGCCGGAAGTGGTGACGCCGTGTACGCTGCTCAAGGATGACAAGGACGCCCTGGGAGACCCGCACGCTGTCGTCGAGATCCAGTTCAATACCCCCAAAGGGCCGCAGACCCTTACGTTGCATGCGACGGGCAAGAACAACGAACATGCCGACAAAGTGCCGGACATCGGCGTCTATCTGCCCAAAGACTGGGTTCAGGCCGACGCTGCGCCCAAGCTGGTCATGAAGAGCACGAACGCCGGCAAGCTCTACAGCAACCTGACGATTCATGTGGGAGGCGTACAGTGCTCGCTGGAAATCACGGCTGTGGCGAATGGTACGGCGGCCAGCACCATGCCCTGCGGGCTGGCTTACTGGAGCGACAATTCGATCTCGGTTGTGATACCCGGTGCGCTGGTTTCGACCCAGTATGCAAGCGAGGGTTGGCCGCTGAGCTTTGCCAAAGATTCCACGTCAGGCAACTGGAACATGGTGAAGGTCCCGGACGGTTTCCCGACCAGCTACTCGGTCGGTCCTGATACCACTCCGGCCCCCGCGCCGGCGGCGGGCAACGGCGGTTGATCGCGACCGTTTTGTCGTACCGACAAAAAACCCGGCCACCAGGCCGGGTTTTTTCATTCCCGCGTCGCAAAACAATCGGTCAGGGCTGCGATGCCTTGGCTTGCCAGGCGCGCAGCGCCGCCAGCGTATTGGCGACATGCTGGTCCGGATTCAGATTGGTATACGTGTAAAGAATGGTGCCGTCCGGCGCGATCACATATGAGGTGCGATTCGCGTATTTGGCGTTCTGAGGCAGGATCGCATCGTAGGATTTCATGATTTTCTGATCGGTATCCGCCGCAACCGGGAATTTGCTGCGGCATTCGCTGACCGAAAATTTCTTAAGCACGTCAATGTTGTCATGCGATACGCCAATTACGGTAGCGTGCAGCGCATGGTACTTGTCCATCGCGGCTGCAAAGTCGTGGGCTTCGATCGTACAGCCCTTGGTGAACGCGGCAGGATAGAAATACAGCACCACGGGGCCTTTTTTCAGCGCGTCAGCCATCGAGAAGGTATAGACCTTCCCGCCGAGGGAGGCTTCGGCGGTGAACAAGGGCGCTTTCGCACCCACCTTGAGACTGGCGAAAGCCGGCAACGTGCAAACGATACCGAGTAACAGCAGAGCGGACAGAACCCGTTTCATATTGAGCCTCCTGGAGTAGTGGCAAACCGGGCAATACACTCACGGTGTTGCGGGTTTGAGTGTGACCGAGAACGAAACCTCGACGTTATTTCCCACCCAGCGGGTGTCCGCCCACTGGCCCAGACCGATGTGGTAATCCAGGCGCTGAATGGACAGTTTTCCCGTGAGCCGGGCAGTTCCTCCTGCCGCCTGATCGAAGGTAAACGGCACATCGATACTTCGTGTGACATCGCGTAGCGTCAATTTGCCTTTGACCTCGTAACGGTTCTGCCCGAGTGCACGGACCGAATCGCTTACAAATGTCGCCTGCGGCCAGCGCGAGACATCGAAGAAATCGGCGCCGCGCAAGGCTTCATCCAGCTCCGGTAACTGGGTGTCCACCGATGCCGTTGTCACGCGAACCTGAATACGCGAGGCAGCAATGTTGCCTGGATCCAGGCATATCTGACCGTCATATTTGCTGAAAGTGCCCTGCAACGGAGCGCCTGCCTGGCTGACCTGGAAACTGATCTTGCCGGCATCCGGGACGGGCGCCCAGCAGGCAGCGCCGGCTGCGCTGCCGGCCAACAGGCCACCCAACCCAAGTAAGACAGCTAAGGCTTTTTTCATTGCGAATCTCCACCTTTCCTGTTGAGGGCAGCAAACGGAAGCATGCGTAGCAGAACGCTGTCGTGCAAGACGATGTGATGCCACAACGCGGCACCCGTGTGCAGGATGACAGTCGCCAGGAGCAGCCACGCCATGCCCTGGTGGGTAAACAGCAGCCAATGCGCAGCCTGCCTGTTCGGACCGATCAGATTGGGCAGCGACACGAAGCCGAACCAGCTTACGGTCAGATTGGATGCCGATGAAAGCAGCCAGCCCACGACCGGCATTGCGAGCAATAACAAATACAACAGCGCGTGTGACAGGTGCGCGGCATGCGCGGTCCAGGTTCGCGTATTCGACGGCAGCGTTGGGGGTGGCGAGTAAAGACGCCACGCCAGCCGCGCAATCATCAGTGCAAAGATTGTGACCCCGATCGATTTGTGACGCGCCAGCAGCATGAGCCGTTCCAGGCTGACCGGCATTCCATGCGCCTTTATGCCCAGCAGATATTGCACGAAGACCAGAATCACGATCAGCCAGTGCAAAGACTGGGAGACGATTCCGTAACGATCCGGTGTGTTGCGCAAATTGGCAGGTGCTCCCACTGCATGACTCATCAAACTGTCTCCAGCATTGCGTCCGGGGCCGTCATCGGTCAGGATACGTTCCATGAGATCACATGTACGCTTCTTATCGCGCTACCGGCAACGATTCGGTTTGCTGCTTGCAATTTCGATGGCCGCGCTTGCCGGCTGCAGCCAAGTGCCTGTCAAAGCGCCCGCAATGCTGGCGGCGTTGCCACCGCTGATTACCAAAGGCGCGATCCATTATACGATTGAACCCGATAGAACGAACGTAAGGTTTCTGGTGTACCGTGCCGGCCCGCTGGCCGCCTTCGGTCACAATCACGTTATCCGCGCGGGGGCGGTTCATGGCGATATCTATCTGAACAGGCGCTTTCCGCTGTCCGGCTTTGAATTTGCGCTGCCCGTTGATGAATTTCGGGTTGACGAACCGGCGGCACGTGCGGCAGAGGGAAGCGATTTTGCCGAACAACCTTCGCCCCAGGCCATCTCGGGTACAACGCGCAACATGCTTGGACCCGGCGTGCTCGATGCTGCACGGTATCCCGAAGTATCGGTGCGTTCGGTCGCAGTTGACGGTTCGCTCGACAATCCGACAGCAACAATCCGCATAACCCTGCACGGCGTGCAACGGGATATTACGGTACCGCTTGCGCTCAAGGTATCGGGCAGACAACTCACCGCTGACGGACGCTTTGCGATCAAACAGAGTGATTTCGGCATCACACCGTTCAGTATTCTGGGCGGGGGGTTGCAGGTCGCCGACACAGTGAAAGTAGAGTTTCATATCGCCGCCGTTGCAGACTGAAGCGCGGCCACCGGTTCAAAGGCGTGTCTGGCGTTCATCCGGTTCAATGCGTCCCTCCGGATTGCAAGGGCGAATCGTGCGGTGCTTCTGTGGAAGCAATTTCGGCGGGGACAATCAGCGTGGTCAGCCAGGTGCCAGCTGATTCGCGTTCCGAGGAAAAATGATGGCTCTTTCCATATATTGCGATCAGGCGCTGTCTCGTATTCTGGAGTCCCATGCCTGTGCCGATCGTGGAGTCGTCGTGGTCCCGCTGCGACAGCGAGCAGTTTCGGATAGTCAAGCGCAGATTTCCGTTCTCTGAACCGCTTTCTATGGCCAGTGTTCCGCCGCCGGGGATTCTCGCTACACCATGCTTGATCGCATTTTCAACCAGCGGTACAAGGATAAAAGTCGGAATCGGGCATTTGAGGCACGCGGATTCCGCACGGATATCGACCTGCAGGCGATCTTCGTAGCGGGCTTTCATGATCGTCAGATAACGATCAATGAAATTAAGTTCATCCTTCAGCGTAGTGAATTCATGTCCGCTCTCGGTGAGACTTTGACGCAACAGGGTGCTGATGTCCATCAACATGCGTTCCGCCCGTGCCGGATCCGAATCTATCAATGCCACGACCGCGTTTATCGAATTGAACAGGAAATGCGGATTAAGCTGCCCGCGCAACGTGACGAGCTTGGCCTCGAGCCATTCGCTGCGTAATTGCTCGACTTTGAGGCGTTCCGATTTGTAACGCAGGAAGGCGTTGAGTCCGAACAGCAGGACCAGTCCCAGAACGTACACAATGGAATACTGCACAGTCTTGGAAAGCCATATCTGCCAGGGACCCATCAGGTCGAACGCCTGATGCAGGGAATGCGACGCCGCATAGGCGCGATTGGTCAGATAGTATGTAACGGAAAGAGTGGGGCTGGTCAGCAGGGAAAACGCGCTGGCGATGCCCAGCTGGAACAGGATCAGCCAGACTGTAATGCGGCGCCGCGTTATCGCGTTGAAGGCCAGGAAATAAGCGCCTGCCAGCAATGGCAGAATCAGGATGCGGGTCAGCACCAGCTGCACGATGTCGCCGAACGTTGCGCCCTGACCGTCGGCGGCCGCATTAAACAGCATCATCACGATATCCCACGTGGTCGCATACATCCACAACGGGATACTGATCACCAGCACAATCAGCAGGCGACGGCCTTGCAGAGAATCCGGGTCCCGCCAGAGCGAAGACCACGTCTCGGGCAGCGTCAGCACATGATTTGCGTGCGGTGCGGAGAGTTTACGATCCATGGCTGTATCGGGCGGTGCGGGATTTGGGTACCTAGTGTGAAGCAAAATCCAGGTGCGGGCCATGGGCCGGCCCCGGCAGGCGCTGGTGGCCCGCCGGGATGGCAATTCAATGTGATCAGTCGGTTTGGACGGTCTGCGTCGCGACGGTCCGAAGCTGTCGATTCGCCGTCCGTATGGTAATCATGTTGTGTGTTGCTTGCAGCATGACATCAATTCCCAGGCTCCGATTGGATACCACGAACCCATTCCGCAAGTTGACGACCGAAGTCTGGTCGAGTACCCCGTCGAGGCCGCTACCATTGGCAGTGAATGGCGTATTGAGCAGGCTGACAGCCGTCGAGTCCAGCCCGTGCGAGGCGAGCGGCACCGACAGGGAATGTGCCAGTGCGCGATCGAGCGCTGCCAATGAAGTCTGAAGCAGGCGGGGTTGCTGTTGTGGGTCGGCAAGTGCCGTCTGGATGCTGCTGCCGTGGCTCAGATACCAGAGTTGCGCAACCACACTGCTTAGTGGGTCAATATTCACGTTGCCATCGCCGGTTGCGATGCTGTACATGACGTCGCCCTGGCTGTCTGTGGCTTTGAGCAGAAACGGAGCCCTGAAACCGGCAGTTGCCAGCGTGAAACGGCCGTTGGAATCGGTGTCCGCAAATTGAACCTGTCCCTGCGAATCCTTGAAGGTGATCAGTGCTCCTGAAAGTGCATGTCCGACAGCGGCGATTCCGGCAACCATTCCGGTCGCCGAAACGGTCAGCGTTGCCTGATTGCTGCTGATTGAATATGACACACCGCTGATGGAGTACTTATAGATCGCGGAAATTTTCGTGGTGCCGGCGGCGACGCCGGTTGCAAGTCCGTTCGCATCCACAGTGGCAACATTGGTATCCGACGACTTCCATGTATAAGTGACGCCGCTTACCGTGGTACCGTTGGCGTTCTTTGCGGTCGCCGTGAATTGCTGGGTGGCGCCGACAGCGATGGTGCTCGATGTCGGCGAGAGGGTGATTGTCGAAATCCCGCCACCAGTGGACGATCCGGACGAGCCACTTGAGGAACTGCCGTAGCTGTAACCTCCGCCGCCACAGCCCCAGAGGGTCAACAAGACGGTTGCGATCATGATCAATATCCTGGAATGGTGCTTTTGCATGACCGAGTCCTCGCAAATTAATGTGTGATGAGCAGTCGAGTCCGCGTTGCTTTCGGCAACGCCGTACGGCGGGAAGCCGGGTTGCGCGTGCCGTGACGGGACGATTAAATCACTGCAAATCGGCTGGTTCGCTGAAGGATCGGCGAAAGCGCCAGAATCTGCGATGAAGAGCTGGTTCCGTGCGTTAAAAGTGGGGTTGAATGCGGTACGGGTTTCGGCTAGGTATCCTGATATATCCCGGAAAGCAGATTGCGGATGGCCTCTCTGTAGGTTTTTCCTGAAACGAAGCTTTTTCCGTCCGGGAGCAGGAATTCGTAATCGCCGTGCGTGGACGGCTTCATCTCTTTGACGTGTTCGAAATTGATCAACAATGAACGGCTGATGCGGACGAACCTGGACTTTGACAGACGTTGCTCCATATCCCGCATGCGTTCGCGCGTCATGGCGTGTTCGCCGGTGACGGTGTAGACGTGCAGATAATCGCCATCGGACTGCAAATAGCTGATGTCGCGCAAAATGAAGAACTTGATATGGGTGCCGTCTTTCACCGCAAGCCGGTCCTTTGATCGCTCCTGCTGTTCAGTGGATAATCCGGAAAGGTGTCTCACGATGCGTTCAACCTCGTCACTGTTGGGGGATAATGCGGCGAGTCGGTTTCGCGCCCGGGTCAGCGCTTCGACGAAACGCTGCCGGTCGAACGGTTTCATCAGGTAATCGACGGCATCCAGGTCAAATGCATCCAGGGCGTGTTCGCTGTAGGCGGTCGTAAAGATGATGCAGGGTGCCTGGTGGTCTTTAAGCAGTCTGGCGAGTTCCAGGCCTGACAATCCCGGCATCTTGATATCCAGGAACAGGATATCCGGTCTGAGTTGTTGCAGCTTCGTGCGTGCATCGAAACCGTCGCCGCTTTCAGCGACGATCTGAATGTCCGTTTCAGCGCGCAACAGATCCCGCACGCGCTTGCGCGCCAATGGTTCGTCGTCGACGATCATGGCCGTGATAACGCGGCTGTCGGTTGTCATCATGGAGATAGCATACCAAGTGTTCGGCGGCCGGTGAGCCCCGGCAAAGCGATCGTTACGACGCGACTCTCGGCCGGAATTTTCGGATCATGGTCACCAGTGTTCGGGGATTTCCGGTCTCAGCATAACGCAAATCCACATACAGCGATGTAATCGTTTGCACCTGATTCGCCAGGTCCGGCCGCAGTCGGCTGACGCGCTGTGCATAGTCGAGCGGACCTTCATGAGCGGTTCGTGCTATGCCAGCGCTCGCCAGCTTGCGACAGAATTTTGCGTAGGCGCGTACGACGGCGGAACCCGCCGGCGGGCGGTGACGCCACCACATGACCAGAGAAAGCGCCGCCAGTAATGAGCCGACCAACAGCAGCAGGACAATAGCCAGCTCCATCCAGTCACCGTAACGCAGACCAATGCTGTTGAAAAAACGCTCCTGCAATTCCGGACCGTATGCCAGCACCCATTGATTCCAGCCGTTGTTTACCGCGTCCCAGGTGTTGCGCATGTCGTTGAGCCACGGGTGACGTTCAAACAGATAACCTGGGACTTCATTGGCTGGCAGCGCAGCCGAGACGCCCTTGTCAACCCGCGCCGGATCCACTGCGGCGGTCGGGTCCACACGCACCCAGCCCTGATGCGGCAACCAGACTTCGGCCCAGGCGTGGGCGTCTTCCTGGCGGACGACGTAATAGCCATCAAGCGGATTGCGCGTGCCGCCCTGATAACCGATCACCACATGCGCCGGGATGCCTGCCGCGCGCATCAGAAATACAAATGCACCTGCGTAGTGTTCGCAGAAACCGCGCCGGGTGTCGAACAGAAACTGGTCGATGCGATTATCGCCGGTCAGCGCACCCGGTTGCAGCGTGTAGCTGAACGGCTGATTGTGAAACATCGCAAGCGCGTCACCGACGATCTGCGCCGGATTTTTTGTCGTAGCTTTCCATTTTTCCGCAAGCGCGCGTGCGCGGGGATCAATATTCTTCGGAAGTTGCAGATCAGGGTACAACCGCCAGGACGGCAAGTCCGTGCCGTAGCTGTAATTCGTGTAGGACGTAATTTCATATTGTTTGAGTTCGGTTACCGGTTGATGTACGGCGACTTCGAAATCGGACGTAAGGCGGGAATCCCCGGGAATGACGACCGGCAGATCCAGAGCATATAACGCACGCAGATTGTTCGGCTCCAGGGTAACGCTATAGGTCACGGGGCTGCCGCGCGTTTCAATCCGTTGATGTAACGACCATGCCGGATTGCCCAGACGCCACGTGGCGCCATCGTAGTCATGCAGCACCAGGGCGCGCCAGTAGAGCTGGGCGGAAGAAGGTGTGGGTCCGGTAAAGCGCACGCGGAAAGCCACGGCATCTGACTGTGCGAGTTGACTCAGGCTGCCTGGGGACATGGTTGTCGAGAGACCCGTGATGCCGGACTGCTGCGGCAGGCCGATTCCCCACAATGGCCCGGGCACGCGTGGAAACAGCAGAAACAGCACGGCGGCGACGGGTAGGGCCGGCAGCAGCAGGCGCGCGGAAGAACGCAACGCGACGCGCAGCGTGCGCTCGCTATCGGGATGCGTGATATTCAATTGCGCGGTGACAGCGAGCCACAGCGCTGGAATCATGTACAGTGCAAGCGGAATGCTCTGGTCGTGAAGAAAATTTGCAATTCCGATGAACAGCGCAATTACCAGCAGCAGGAAATAATCGCGCAGGCCCTTTGCTTCCATGAGCTTCAGTGTGGCGAGCAGAATCAGCAGCGCGGTGCCGGCATCCGGGCCGTTCAGGGTGTGATAGCTGATGAAGACGCCCAGAAACGCGAACAGCGCAAACGTAATGCGCGCACTGCGGCTGAACAGCGGCCAGCCGCGGTAGGCTGCAGCGAGCCGCCAACCGGAGATGCCGATTGCTGCTAAGGTGGCCCAGACCGGAAGATGCAGAACGTGTGGCAGGGCCATGACAACCAGTGCTACCAGTGCCCAGTTCAGACGCATGCGTTCCAGGCGAATCTCGAGAGTCGTCGGCATGACGGCGTTCAAGTTGCAGTCCCGGGTTTGGTGGGCACGGCTCCGAACAGTGCCAGCCGTTCGAGGCAGCGATCGCGATGCGCGTCGCCGTGCCCGGGTGAAATCTGCTCACCCGGCAGGCGCATCCCGTAATGCAGATTCTGCGCATGAGCGTCAAGCACCCAGCGGCACAATACGGAAAGCCGCTGTTCGAGAGAAAGCTGTGGAAGCAGTTGTGCATCGAGCCAGCGGGTCTGTTCGCCGCTGCCCGAAAACTGTTTTGTCAGCAATAGTTGTTCGCGTGCCGATGCTCTCCACGCGATATGGCGCGGTGCATCGCCGGGACGATAACTGCGCAGCCCGCTGAAATCTTCGTCGCCTTGCTCGCTCGGGCGCCCCGCGCCATGCCCCTCAAGCGGAGGCGGCAGTGGCGGCGCATGGTCCGCCGGCATTGGATACACCAGCGTGCGCATGTCCATGTGTACCCAGCTCCAGGCGCGAAACAGACCGAGCGGAAAGGTGGTTTCGATTGAGAGCCGGCCGAGCGGCAGCCAGCCGCGTGTTCGCGCTGGCAACGGAACTGAAACGTCACCATATTCGCCGGCACCGAGGTCGCCCGTTACTGTGGTGTCGCCGGCTTCAGCACCCATGACCAGACCCCAGCGCGGCTGTCGTCCGGCATTGTGCAACTGGATATGAAAGCGTGCCGTCTCACCGGCAAAAACAGCACGGGTGCGGCCGGCGGCGAGTGTGATGCCGTTGAGATTTGCGTGGCAGGCATGCATTGCCACCATGCCCAGCGAAGCCAGCATGAATGTCAGCATGAACCCCATGCTGTTGGAATAGTTCATCGAGCCCAGCAGCATGACGAACAACGTGAACGCGTAGAGCATTCCCTGACGCGTTGGCAGGATATAAACGCGGCGGCGTGTCAGCGTGACCTGCTGTGCGTCAGGTCCCTGTCGCCGCCACGCCCAGGCGTGGGCCTTTTGCAGCAAACTGGCGCGTAGTGATGCGAGCACGATCAGGGAATCGGTACGGCCTCGATCAGTTCCCGCGCAAGCAGGGCGGCGGGAACCGTTTCGTGACTCGCCTTCAGACGCAGCCGGTGTCCGGTTACTCCCGGCAATACCGCCTGTAAATCTTCCGGCAATACGGCTGCGTGCCCCGCAAGCAAGGCCCAGGCCTGCGCGGCATGTTTGAGCGCGAGCGCTGCGCGCGGCGACAGACCGGTTTCGTAGCGCGGTGATTCGCGCGTGTAACGCACCAGTGCCTGCAGATAATCGAGCAGCGCATCGCTGACCCGCACTTCGGATGCCGCGTGGCGCAAGGCCGTCAGTTCATGAGCGCTCAGTACCGGTGCGATTTCGTCCAGCATGATGCGACGGTCTTTTCCTTTGAGCAGATCGCGCTCTGCATGCTCCGCCGGATAACCCAGTTCGATGCGCATCAGAAACCGGTCAAGCTGGGATTCGGGCAGCGGGAACGTGCCGATCTGATGTTCGGGATTTTGGGTCGCAATCACGAAAAAAGGGCGCGGCAGAGTGCGCGTTTCGCCATCCACGGTGACCTGGTGTTCTTCCATGGCTTCGAGCAGGGCGCTCTGCGTTTTCGGCGTGGCGCGGTTGACTTCATCGGCGAGCATCAGCTGGGTGAAGATCGGTCCGGGATGAAACCGGAACGTCCCCGTCTGCTGTTCGTAAATGGATGCGCCGATGATATCCGCCGGCAGCAGGTCGCTGGTGAACTGGATGCGCTGATAGGAGAGCCCCAGCAGCCGCGCGAGCGATTGCGCGAGCGTGGTTTTGCCGACGCCGGGAATGTCCTCGATCAGAAGATGTCCGCCGGTAAGCAGACAAACCAGACTCAGCCGGATCTGCGGCTCCTTGCCGAGGATGATCTCGTTGGCCCGGGCAATCGCCGTGTTCACCTTGTGAATCAGGGTACTGGTAGGCATCTCGCGCGACAGCGCTGGGGTATCATTGGTCATTGCCATTCTCCGTCGCGTCACCTTATGCCAAATCCGGCAGATCGTCTAGCGATAACCGGATCCGGGAGGAAATGTGAAAACCACGATCCTGGCGATTGCAGTGTTCCTGACTGCGCTGTCACTGCCGGGTTGCCAGCGTCACATGCAGGCGGACGCCGCGCAAACCCGGATTCTACTCAATACCGACCAGGCATTTTCAGCGACTTCGGTTCAAAACGGCTTTGCCGCGGCGTTTACCCGATATGCGCAGGCCGACGCCACGTTTCTGCCGCAGGGTGGCGAGGCATTGAAAGGCGCGCGGCAGATTGCGCAATCGCTGGCCGGGATTCCGGCAGGCACAAAAATAAGCTGGACGCCGCAGGCGGCCGAGGTGTCCGGCGATCTCGGATACACCTGGGGAATCTATACGTCAACGGGCACCAACGGCAGTGGCCAGGCGACCGTAGCCTATGGCAAGTATGTTTCGATATGGAACCGCCAGAATGGCGACTGGAAACTGAGTGTGATGATGATCAATCAGTCGCCCGGTCCGGCCGGCTGATTGGCTGACATTCAGACCAGCGTTCGCATCCGTGCCGCCTGCTGTTCCAATTCACCGATGGCCGCGCGCAATTCGTCGGCCCTGGCGCGCACCCCGTTGACGACGTCCGGCGGTGCACCATCCACGAATTTGGCATTGCCGAGTTTGGCTTCAGTGCGAATTAGTTCCTGACGTTGCCTCTCAATCAGTTTTTCCAGGCGCGCCACTTCTGCCCTGGCATCGATCAGACCGGCCAGCGGGATCATCAGATTGGCCTGATCCAGCACGCCAATCGCGGCGGGCGGAGGCTGTTCTCCGTGACCGAGCATGTGAATGGATTCCACCCGGGCCACGAATTTCAACGACGCTTCGATGCGCTGCCAACGCTGTGGATCGGTGCTTCGGTCCTCGATCAGCAACGGCACCGCGACCGAGGGCGAAAGATTGTTCTCGCTCCGGATGTTGCGAATTTTGATGACTGCAGCGATAAGCTGCTCGACGTCGGCAATGACGGATGGATCGGCCATGCGCGTGTCGAATTCAGGATAGGATTGCAGCGAAACCGATTTGCCCGACTTGCCGAGCTTCGGTGCAACCTGCTGCCACAGTTCTTCCGTGATGAACGGAATGATCGGGTGCAGGGCACGCAGCAGGGTTTCAAGTACGTACAGCAACGTGTGCCGGGTCGAATCCGCTGCCGTCCTGTCCGCGCCGTTCAATGCCGGTTTGGACAATTCGATGAACCAGTCGCAGTAATGGTTCCAGGTGAATTCGTACAGATCCTGCGCGAGCAGATCGAAGCGATAGCTTTGATAATGTTCGGCGATATCGATTAACAGATGTTCAAGTTTACTGACGATCCAGTGCTCGGCCGGAGTCTTCAGGGGTGGTTTTCCGCTTGCGGTAAAGCCTTCACAGTTCATCAGCACGAAGCGGCTGGCATTCCAGAGCTTGGTGCAGAAATTCCGGTAACCTTCGCAGCGTTTCAGATCGAAATTGATGGTGCGGCTGTAGGTGGCGAGTGCCGCGAAAGTGAAGCGCAAGGCATCGGCGCCGACCGCGGGAATGCCGGCCGGGTAGTCGCGACGGATGCGTTTCTCGACTTTTTCACGTTGCTGCGGGATCAGCAGCGACGCGGTGGATTTCCTGACCAGGGCGTCCAGCTCGATGCCGTCTATCAGATCCAGCGGGTCGATGGTGTTGCCCTTCGACTTGGACATCTTCTGGCCTTCGGCATCGCGCACGATGGCGTTGATGTATACCTC
Source organism: Gammaproteobacteria bacterium (assembly GCA_035701115.1). Classification (GTDB taxonomy): domain Bacteria; phylum Pseudomonadota; class Gammaproteobacteria; order Natronospirales; family REEB76; genus DASSKW01. Next base: position 19,840 of record DASSOA010000122.1, on the reverse strand, counting down.
GCGGAACGGCACCTGCCTGGTGAAGTACAAGGTTGCCATCACCATGCGTGCGACCCAGAAGAAGATGATGTCGAAGCCGGTGATCAGAACCGCTGACGGCAGGAAACGTTGATCGGCATGCCAGTTTGCCAGCGTGTCGCCGCGCTCGTTAACGATGGGCTTGTCCGCGGGCCAGCCCATGGTCGAGAACGGCCACAGTGCGGAACTGAACCAGGTGTCGAGCACGTCTTCATCCTGCTTCAGTTTGCCAACGGGTTTCTGTGCGCCATGTGCAATGGCGTCCGCTTCGTCTTCGCCGACGAAAATATTGCCGGCTTCGTCGTACCAGGCGGGAATGCGATGGCCCCACCAGAGTTGGCGGCTCACGCACCAGTCCTGGATGTTTTCCAGCCACTGTGTATACGTCGTGCTCCAGTTCCCCGGCACGAATCGGATGTCGCCGTTGCGCACTGCATTGAGCGCGGGGTCGGTGATCGCCTTCCGGCCTTTTTCCGAGGTCAGGTCAAGGAACCATTGATCGGTCAGCATCGGTTCGATGACGGCATCGGAACGTTGACTGATCGGCACCATCAGCTTGTGCTTTCTGGTTTCGATCAACAATCCTTGCGCGTCCAGGTCGGCGAGCATCTGCTTGCGTGCCGCGAAGCGATCAAGTCCGCGATAGGCGGCCGGCGCATTGTCGTTGACTTTGGCGTCCAGCGTGAAAATGCTGATCAGATCGAGCTTGTGGCGCTGTCCGATCGCGTAATCATTGAAGTCATGCGCCGGGGTGATCTTGACGCAGCCGGTGCCGAATTCGCGATCCACGTACGCGTCGGCAATAACGGGAATCTCGCGTTCCGTCAGTGGCAGACGCAGCATCTTGCCGATCAGCTTTTGATAGCGTTCATCGTCCGGGTGCACGGCCACGGCGACGTCGCCGAGCATGGTTTCCGGTCGCGTGGTGGCGACCACCACGTGATCAGGCATGCCCGCTTCGGGGTTGATCACGTTGTAACGAATTGACCACAGATTGCCGTCGCGCTCTTCGTTGTTGACTTCGAGATCGGACACCGCGGTCTGCAACACCGGATCCCAGTGCACCAGGCGCTTGCCGCGGTAAAGCAGCCCGGCGCGATACCACTCGATAAAGACCTTGCGGACGGCGGCGGACAGGCCTTCGTCCATGGTGAAGCGTTCCCGTGACCAGTCGCACGAATCGCCGATGCGGCGCATCTGGCGACTGATGGTGGAACCGGATTCCTCTTTCCACTGCCACACGCGTTCGATGAATTTTTCACGGCCAAGGTCGTGACGTGTCTTGCCTTCCGCGGCGAGCTGGTTTTCGACGATCTTCTGGGTGGCGATACCGGCGTGATCGGTGCCGCACTGCCACAGCGTGGCGTCGCCCCGCATGCGGTGATAGCGGATCAGCGCATCCATGAGCGTCTGCTGGAAGGCATGGCCCATGTGCAGGGTGCCGGTGACGTTGGGCGGCGGCAGCAGAATGCAGTAGGGGTCTTTGCCGGTGGCGGCCGGTTTGAAGCAGCCTGAACGTTCCCAGGTGTCATACCAGCGGCGCTCGATTTCGCCCGGTTCGTAATTTTTTTCCATGCGCAGTGGATTCCGGCTTCAGCAGTCAAAAAATACCGCGCGGGGCGCGCGGCTGGCCGGAATTATAACAGGCGAGGGAAGCCACCCACCGATGGGAAAGGTCAGTTGTCGCCGCCGTTCTCGCGGAGCGCTTCGTCAACCAGACCGGGAATCTCCTCGCGCAGCTTTTCCCAGACCTTGTTGACGAGTGTGGCGTGAATTTCCGCAGAAGCATCGCGCAGCAGCCGGTCCGTGAGCGCGGTAATCCGCTCCGTCAGCACCTCGCTCAGGATCTCGAGCGGAATGGACTGGGCGGGCGGCGGCGTTGCATCGCTGCTGACGCCGGGTAGGGAATCTTTGGCCCCTGATGCGGCGCTAACCTGCGCTTCGGGGGCCGGTTCACTAGACGCCGCTTCCGGCTCGACTACGTCCTCCAGGACCGGGATGTCGTCGAGCGGTGGATCAGGTTGTCTGCGGGTAGGTGCCATGCTGCAGGATCAGAGCGTATGGGTTTCGAGAGGATAGCCCCGATCCTTGTAGAAACGGAAGCGCTCGCGGCCGAGCGCCCGCACCTGCTCGTCATTGTCGACAATTTCCGCCACCCGGTCGAAGCGGCTGAAGAAAGAGGGCACCTGCGCGGCGAGATTGAAGAGCACCTGAAACCCACCGGCGGGCTCGATGCCATAACCGATATGTACCGCCGCATCTTCATCCGCACCGGCCAGGCAGTGCGGCAGAAAACTGCGGTCCCGGAATGTCCACATGAAATCGTCGAGCGCGTGCGCGTCCTGTTCGGATTCGGTATGAATGAAAATGCGGTGCCCGAGGCCGAATACCTTTTCCGCCAGCTGACAGGCAAACTGCAGGCGTGAGCGATTCGAGACGATGTAGAAATCAATCTGGGTCATGATGGCGGAATGCTCCACCGCTCCACGGTAGCGGTGGAGATTGTGGGGTTACACGCGATCCAGAATATATTGCACCAGCAATGGCACCGGACGGCCCGTTGCGCCTTTCTCGGCTCCGCTTTTCCACGCCGTGCCGGCGACATCCAGGTGCGCCCAGCGCATGTCTTTCGTGAAGCGCGACAGGTAGCACGCCGCCGTGATGGCACCGCCTTCGCGCCCGCCGACATTGGCAAAATCCGCAAAGTTGCTCTTGAGTGCGTCCTGATAGTCATCGTAAAGCGGCAATTGCCAGGCGCGATCGGCCGCGGTTTCTCCCGCTTTCCACAATTCCTCGATCAGCTCCTCGTTGTTTCCGAACAGTCCGGAAACAACGCCGCCCAAGGCGATGACGCAGGCACCCGTCAGCGTTGCAATGTCCACAATCGCTGCGGGTTTGAAGCGCTCTGCGTACGTCAGTGCATCGCACAATATGAGACGGCCTTCCGCGTCGGTATTGAGAATTTCAACCGTCTGCCCGGACATTGTCGTGACGATGTCGGCGGGTTTGGTCGCATTGCCGCCCGGCAGATTTTCGCAGGTCGGTACGACGCCAATGAGATTGATCTTCAATCCGAGTTCAAGCACTGTCTTCATGGCGCCGAACACGCTGGCAGCGCCGCACATGTCGTATTTCATTTCGTCCATGGCGGCAGACGGCTTGATCGAAATGCCGCCCGAATCGAAGGTAATGCCTTTGCCGACCAGTACCTGGGGCCTGGCGCCTTTGGCACCGCCCTGATATTCCATGATGATGAGTTTGGGTGGCTGCCGGCTGCCGCGAGCCACTGCGAGCAGCGCACCCATTCCGAGCTTGCGCATCTGCGCTTCTTCGAGCACGGTTACCTTGAGCTTGGGGCTCTTGCCGAGTTTGCGCGCTTCGTTTGCGAGATACGTTGGCGTGCAGATATTCGGCGGCAGGTTGCCGAGGTCTTTTGCAAATGCAACGCCGCCTGCGATGGCGGCTCCTTCTTTCAGGCCGCGTTCCGCAGAGCGCAGTTCCTGGCGATCCGCGAACAGGACGCTGCATTTGTGCATGCTCGGCTTGTGTTTTTTCTCCGCTTTGCCTTTGCAGGCTGTAAAACGGTAATTCGCGTCTTCCAGGACTTCTGCGGCATGGCGCGCGCGCAGGTAGGCGTCAGTGTGGTCGAAGTCGTGCAGCGACAACGTGATGGCGGCGTCCTTCACGCCGGCATCGTTGAGTGACTGACCGGCCTTGCGCAGCGCCTTGCGATAGTTCTGCACGTTGAATTTCTTTGCTTCGCCAAGCCCGATCAGCAGGACACGCTCGGCAGCGAGGCCCGGCACGTCGAACAACATCAGTGCCTGTCCCGATTCGCCGGAAATTGCGTCGCTCTTCAGGATTTTTGCCAGATAGGCTTGAGTAGCCTTGTCCAGCCGGGAATCCACAGCTGCCAATTTGCCGCCCTGGAACACACCGATAACCAGACAGCCGGTGGGCAGGGCGCTGAGATCGCCGGTCTTTGTGGAAAATTGCATGTAACCTCCGTCAGGAGTCAGGAATTGGGGCCGGCCGGCGTTATGATTGTGCCCGGGCAGCGCCATGTGCCCGCAACCGGCCTGAAATCGCCGGCCGTAGTTTAACTCAATCCTCGCAGGCTGCAGCGAAGTCCGGCAGATTATCCCGCATGATACGCATCGTTGACCGTTACCTGACCCGTGAGACCGCGCTGACCTGGGCCGCCGTCACCGGCGTGCTGATGCTGATCCTGATGAGCAACCGCTTTGCATTGTTGCTCGGGGAAGCGGCGACGGGCTCGCTGCCACGGGACACGGTGTTTACGCTGCTGGCGCTTGCCTGCGTCAGCTATCTGATTGTCGTCATCCCGGTTGCGCTGTTTCTGGCGGTCATGCTCGCGCTGGGGCGGTTGTATCGCGACAGTGAAATGACAACACTGATGGCGTGCGGTGTGGGACCACGGCAGGTTTACCGCCCGCTCATGACACTGGCGCTGATTCTCGCCGCGCTGCTCGCGATACTCTCGCTGAAGGTCGCACCCTGGGCCGCGCGCACCACCAACATTATCAGCAGCACGGCGCAACACAATGCGCAGATGGGCAGTTTCGAATCGGGGAGTTTCAAGGCCGATACGGACGGCAAAGGCGTGCTGTATTCAGCGGACGTCAGCGACAACGGGCGCGCGCTCAACGACGTGTTTGTCGAGGCGCCGGAGCAGAACGGCCGACTGGACGTGATTTCGGCAAGTCGTGGCACGCGCAATATCACCGGAGAGGGCGGTGCCGGCATGCTGATACTTCACGACGGCTATCGCTACGACGGTATCCCCGGTCAGGCGGATTACCGCATCGTCAAATTCGCCGAGCATGGCTTGCGTATCGCGCCGGCGCGACTGGAATCCGGAATTCAGGGATACGACACCATGCCGACGTCGCAATTACTGACGCAACACAATCGCAGTGCGCTGTCGGAACTGGAGTGGCGGTTGTCGGTGCCGCTGTCGGCACTGCTGCTGGTGTTTCTCGCGGTGCCGCTGGCACGCACCTCGCCGCGCCAGGGCCGTTACGGGAAACTGCTGGCGGCGATCCTTGCGTATGTCATTTATTCCAATCTGGTCGGGATAGCGCGGGTGTGGCTGCAGAAGGGCAAGCTACCGGAAGCGATCGGCATCTGGTGGGTGTATGCATTCTTTCTTGTCGTGGTTCTGGTCATGCTGCACATGCAGTATGGATTGCCGGGTTTGCGCAAGGTGAAACGGGGATGAAGATCCTTGACCGGTATCTCGCCCGCCAGGTTATCGCCAACACGCTGCTGGTGCTGCTGGTGCTCACCGCGATATCAAGCCTGATTACCTTCGTAGGGGAATTCAACAAGGTCGGGCAGTCGCATTACACGCTCGGCGCGGCACTTCGCTATACGCTGCTTTATGTTCCGGCGCAGGCATCGGCGATGTTTCCGGTGGCGGTTTTGCTCGGTGCCATGCTGGGACTGGGCGAACTTGCTTCACACAATGAGCTGATGGTGTTGCGCACGTCCGGCACATCGGTAGTGCGGATCGGATTGAGTGCGATGCTGGGCGGATTGATCCTGGTAGTCCTTTGCGTTGCGCTGGGGGAATTCGTGGCGCCGCCCGCAGAACGCAACGCGGAGGATCAGCGTTCGCTGCTTCTTTATAACCAGGCAAACGTTCTGGGCGCAGGCGGCGTCTGGGCAAAGGACGGCAATCTGTTCGTCAACGTGAAGAAGATCGGTAAACTGGATACCGCCCAGAACATTTACCTGTTCAAGTTCGATGGTGCACACAGGTTGCTGAGCGCGACGCAGGCCGGCTCGGCCATGTTTCAAGACGGTCACTGGGTGCTCAGGAATCTGCACGAGACACAGCTCTCGGCTGAAGGCGCGGTAACACGCGATACTGCCTCCGCAACCTGGAAAACGCTGCTGGCGCCGAGTCTGCTGAACCTGTTCGTAGTGGACACCGACAGCCTGTCGGCGCGCGGTCTGTATCACTACATAAACTACCTGAAGGCCAACAGCATCAATACTGATCGCTATGTAGCGGCATTCTGGGGCAAGGTGGCGCAACCGGTTGCGGTGCTCTTGATGATGCTGCTGGCGCTGCCGTTCGTGTTCGGTCCGATGCGCTCATCGAGTACCGGACAGCGTTTGCTGGTGGGGATGCTGGTGGGAATCGGCTTCTACGTATTCAACAGCATCTTCATCCAGACCGGTGTCGTATTCGGACTTGATCCGGTATTTACCGCGTGGTTACCGACTGCGGTACTGGCTATCGTCAGCGGTGTTGCAGTCAGCCGCATCCGCTAGCGCGCTCTCCCGGATTCCGGTTTTTCGTTTGATAACTGGGCAAATGACCGGGCCATGCGCAGTTCGGTGCCGGACAGCCTGTCATGCCAGGTTTTGCGATCCCTGTCGAACAGCGACCAGATAAATCCCAGGCCGAATACCACCCACGACACCAGTGCCGCGAGGTAACGTACCAGCGCCTGCCGCCAGGTCACGCGAGCACCATTGGCGGATTGCACGACGCGCAGCTTCCAGGCCAGCATGCCGAGCGTTTGCCCGTTGCGCGTCCAGAAGCCGCCGAAAAACGCGAAAGCGAGTGCGAGCAGCACAAGCTGGTAGACAAACTTGATCGCCGGATGATCCGCGTAAAACGAGTCCAGATTCCGGGCGTGCGGAAAAAACGGCACGATCAGGAAGGTGGCCAGAATGAAGATTCCAAGCACCACCAGCCCGTCGTAAAATGCCGCAGCCAGCCGTCGCCACAGAGCGGGCGGCCTGGTGTCAGCTTCGGCCGACGGTGATTGACTCGCTGATGCATCCATCGCTTGGCACTTGAAGAAGCAAATTGAAGATGGCGCTCCCTACCGGATTCGAACCGGTGTTTAAGCCTTGAGAGGGCTCCGTCCTAGGCCTCTAGACGAAGGGAGCGAAAACAAGAAGGAGTGGTATTATACGCAGGCACCGGGCCGTTTCCATCCTGTACGAGCCCCTTGCAGGGCACGGTTTGCTGGGAACCTGTCTGATTCGCCACCAGAAGCGATAGCCTCGAACCGATATAAACGTGAACAGTCTGGATCAGTCCATCGTCACCCCCACCATTATTCCCCGTGCCGAACACGCCGTTTCCCGGACCTTTATCTCCGAGAGCGCACTCAAGGTGCTTTACCGCCTCAAGCATGCCGGCTTCCAGTCTTACCTGGTGGGCGGCGGAGTTCGCGATCTGCTGCTGGGCCGCGAACCCAAGGATTTCGACGTCGCCACCGACGCCAGTCCGGAACAGGTGCATGCGCTGTTTCGCAACTGCCGCCTCATCGGCAGGCGCTTCCGGCTTGCGCACGTGCGGTTCGGCAACGATATCGTCGAGGTGGCCACGTTTCGTGCCACCCAGCAACTCGATGTCGACGACGAGGAGAGCGACCTCGCGCTCGACCGGAACGGACGCATTCTGCGGGACAACGTCTACGGCACCATGGAGCAGGACGCGTTCCGCCGCGATTTCACGATCAACGCGCTTTATTACGACATCCGTAATTTTTCCATTGTCGACTATGTCGGCGGCCTGGCTGACCTGCGCGCAGGTCAGCTGCGTCTGATCGGCGATCCGGAAACCCGTTACCGGGAAGATCCGGTACGCATGCTCAGGGCGGCGCGGTTTGCCGCCAAACTCGGATTCCGGATTCACCCGGACACCGAAACGCCCGTCATGCGTCTGGCGAAGCTGCTCGGCGATATCCCACCCGCGCGTCTGTTCGAGGAGATACTCAAACTGTTTCTGTACGGCTTCGGTGTGCAGGCATTCGAGAGGCTGCGGCACTACGGGTTGTTTGCGCAACTGTTCCCGGATACGGATTCGGTATTGAGCGTTGAAGAGCACGGCTTTCCGCATGTGTTTATCGCCAAGGCGCTGGCCAGTACCGATGCGCGCGTTTCCGAAAGCCGGCCCGTGACCCCGGCATTTCTGTTTGCCGCGCTGCTGTGGGAGCCGGTGCGCCAGCGCGCCGCGGCGCTGCAGGCCTCCGGCGCGCATCCCGGCGACGCTTATCGCCAGGCCGCAAGTGAAGTGGTGGAAAAACAGGTCAAGCATGTGGCATTGCCGCGCCGTTTCGTGACACCGATGATCGAGATCTATCAGATGCAGCCGAGGTTTCTGCAGCGCGAAGGCAAGCGTCCGTTGCGACTGCTGGGTCATCCGCGTTTTCGTGCTGCCTATGACTTTCTCGTGCTGCGCGCGGAAGCGGGCGATGCCGAACCGGCGCTCGCCGAGTGGTGGACGCAATTGCAATCCGCAAACACGGAACAGCAACAGGTGTTGCTCGACAGACATGGCGCACCGTCACCGCGACCGGGGAGAAGAAGGCGGCGGCGCAACCGTAACGGCGGTTGAACATCGCGCATGCCTGACACAGTAATTACGTACGTCGGACTTGGCAGCAATCAGGAGAATCCTGTTGGCCAGGTGCGCCGCGCTCTGCACGAACTTGCCGCGCTGCCTTCAACCAGGCTGGGCGCATCGTCCCGGCTCTACCGAAGTGCCCCGCTGGGGCCCGTTGATCAACCCGATTTCATCAATGCGGTTGCCGCGCTTGAGACGCAGCTGCCACCTGATACATTGCTGGCCGAATTGCATTCCCTTGAAGCGCGCCACGGACGCGTGCGCAGCGCGTTACATTGGGGGCCGCGCCCGCTCGACCTCGACCTGCTTCTATATGGTGACGCAGTGATCAACGGGCCGGATTTGCAGGTACCGCATCCGGGTCTGCCGGAGCGTGTGTTCGTCCTGTATCCTCTGGCTGAGATTGCCCCCGATCTGGCGGTTCCCGGGCGGGGCACGGTGAAGGAATTGTTGCAACGGTGTGCGCCGGCGCGGATTGAAGTCCTTGGAGACACGCTGGATGAGTGAAGCGAAATCGCGCTATCTGGTCGTCGAGGGTCCGATCGGTGTCGGCAAGACCAGTCTCGTCCAACGCCTGAGCCGGACCTTTGGCGGCGAACCGCTGCTTGAACGCGCGGAAGAGAACCCGTTTCTTGAACGTTTCTACCGCGATCCCAAAGCGGCGGCGCTGCCGACGCAGCTTTCGTTCCTGTTTCAGCGCGCGCGGCAATTGCAGGCGCTGCGTCAGGGAGATATTTTTACTCCGCTGCGGGTGGCGGACTTCATGCTGGAAAAGGATCGCCTGTTCGCACAACTTAATCTCGATGACGACGAACTCGGTCTGTACGAACAGGTTTATCAGCACTTGAGCCTGGATGCGCCGGCCCCCGATCTGGTGGTATATCTGCAGGCACCCATCGAAGTGCTGATCCAGCGGGTGGCCAAACGCGGCATCGGATACGAACAGTTCATACAACGGGACTATCTCGCCCGTATCGCCGATGCCTACTCGCGCTTTTTCCACCACTACCAGCGTTCGCCGCTGCTGATTGTCAATGCGGCGGACATCAATCCCGTGGACAGCGAAGAGGACTATCAGATGCTGGTCCGGGAAATCAGCCGCGTAAAAAGCGGACGACACTATTTCAATCCGGGCCGGGTTCAGGCTTGATGTTTGAGAAGGCGCGGTTCATGCTGGCGGTGAAATCGGGATATCGGTGATGTATACGCAACCGGCGAAGAAGAGCAGCGAGCACGCCGTCACGGTGGCGACGCTGGCGAAAATGAAGCAGGCCGGCGACAAGATTGCCTGTCTGACTGCCTATGACGCCAGTTTTGCCGCGTTGCTGGATGCGGCCGGTATCGACGTCATTCTGGTTGGCGACTCGCTTGGCAACGTGATCCAGGGGCAATCAACCACCGTGCCGGTCACGGTTGACGACATCGTCTATCACACCCGGTGCACAGCGCGAGGCATCTCGCGCGCCCTGCTCATGGCTGACATGCCGTTCATGAGTTATCCCACGCCGGAGCGCGCGCTGGACAATGCAGCGCGGCTGATGCAGGAAGGCGGCGCGCACATCGTCAAGCTGGAGGGCAGCGGGCATCAGGCCGAGATCGTCCGCAGTCTCAACGAGAATGGCATTCCTGTCTGCGCCCATCTCGGACTTCGGCCGCAACTGGTGCACAAGCTCGGCGGGTTCAAGGTGCAGGGGCGTGAGAGCACAGCTGCACAACAGATGCTCGAAGACGCGGTATTGCTGGAGCAGGCCGGCGCCGATGTCATTCTGCTTGAACTGGTTCCGCATCAACTTGCCGCGGAAATTACACGGCGTGTGAAAGTCCCGGTGATCGGTATCGGGGCCGGCGTGGATGTGAACGGGCAGATTCTTGTGCTGTACGACATGCTGGACATCACTCCCGGCCGCAAACCGAAGTTCGTGCGCAATTTCATGGCCGGCGTCGCCAGCCCGCGCGCGGCAGTCGAAGCTTATGTGCAGGCGGTACGGAATTCGAGTTATCCCGCGGCCGAACACTGGTTCGAGTGAGGTGACAAGATGCTGACTGTTCATGGCGCCGGAGAGTTGCGCAAACGGGTACAGCGCTGGCGCGAGTTGCATCAGAGAGTCGCTTTCGTGCCGACCATGGGCAATTTGCACGCCGGGCACATTGCGCTGGTGAAGCGTGCGCACGAACTTGCCCAGCGTGTCGTCGTGAGTATTTTTGTCAACCCGCTGCAGTTCGGTCCGGACGAAGATTTTGCCCGTTACCCGCGCACCCTCGATGCCGACAAACTGCAACTGGCTGTCGCGGGTGTTGATCTATTATTTGTGCCGGATGTGGAAACCATGTATCCGCAGGGTTCGGTCCAGACGACCCGCGTCGTGGTTCCCGGGCTGTCCACGATTCTCGAAGGCGAGCATCGTCCCGGACATTTCGAAGGCGTGGCGACGGTGGTGTGCAAGCTTTTCAACTGCGTGCAGCCGGATGTTGCAGTGTTCGGTGAAAAGGACTATCAGCAATTGCAGGTGATCCGTCGCATGGTACGGGATCTTTGCATACCGGTGGAGATTGCCGGGGTGCCGACCATGCGGGAGCCGGATCGTCTGGCAATGAGTTCACGCAACCAGTATCTGACGCGTGCCGAGCGGGAAATCGCGCCGGTTCTGTACCACCGCTTGCGTGAGGTTGCGGATGCCCTTCGGGATGGCGCAAGCGATTTCGCGGACCTCGAGCGTGGCGCGGCAGCGCAGCTCGGTGCGGCAGGGTTTCGTCCGGACTACGTGGCGGTTCGGGATGCCGGGACGCTTGAGCCTCCTGCGGAGGCGACCCGCAGTTTCGTCGTGCTGGGCGCCGCCTGGCTTGGCAAGGCCAGGCTGATCGACAACATTGTGGTTGATCCCGGAACCGGCGACCGGACCGTCAACTTGAGGGCCCAGCAGTCTCCGGGGTAGAATTCGCCCCCCAAAACGCCAGACCTCCGGTTCTCGCCATGCAACTGACGCTGCTCAAAGCCAAGCTTCATCGCGCCTGTGTTACGCACGCCGAAGTGGACTACGAAGGTTCCTGCGCGATTGACGGCAATCTGCTGGACGCGGCAGGAATTCTGGATTACGAGCAGATCCAGATTTACAACGTTTCCAATGGCGAGCGTTTTACCACCTATGCGATTCGTGCCGAAGCGGGCTCGCGCATCATTTCGGTCAACGGTGCCGCGGCCCATCGCGCCAAACCGGGCGACCGAGTCATCATCTGCAGTTACGCCGTGATGAATGCCAGCGAGGCGGTTCATTTCAAACCGCGGCTTATCTATCTCGATGAGCACAATGCGATTACGCGTACCGCCAACGCAATTCCGGTGCAGGCTGCCTGATCGAACCCGGCGCGCAAGGCGCGGTGACAACCGGCCTGACAACCGGTAAGTTGGGGCCTCAGTCCAGACGATCCTGGTGAGTTTCTGGAGCCCGAATGAACGTAGCCCGCAAGGCCGACATCCTGAACCAGCTCGCGACAGCCGGTGAACATGCGCGTGAACTCAGGCTTTCCCGGCTGTTTGCAGAGCAACCCACGCGTGGCGACGATTTTTCTGTCGAACTGCCAGGCTTGTTCCTCGATTATTCACGCAACCTGATCACCCGCGAAATTCTCGATCTGCTGCTGGCATTGGCCGAAGCGAGCGACATGGCCGGCTGGCGCCAGCGGCTGTTTGCCGGCGCGCCTGTCAATAACACCGAGCAGCGCCCGGCACTGCACACCTTGTTGCGCGCCCGGCCGCAAGATGTGCCTTCCAATTTGAGTGCCGAGTATGCAGAAGTGCAGGCGGCTCACGTACGCATGCGCGAATTTGCCGCTGCCGTTCGCAATGGTGCATTGCGCAGCGTCACCGGCGCTGTGTTCACGGACGTCATTAATATCGGCATTGGCGGTTCGCATCTCGGTCCCGACCTGGTCATTGACGCGCTGCAGGCGCCTGCCGGTTCGTCGCCGCGGGTTCATTTCCTGTCCAACGTGGACCCCGAACACGGCGCGCGTCTGTTTGCCAGATTGAATCCGGCAGAGACGCTGGTCATCGTGACCTCGAAAACCTTTACCACGCAGGAAACACTCGTAAATGCCGAAAGCGCACGCCGGTGGCTGACCGGGTCGCTGGGGGAAAACGCGGTTGCACAGCAGTTTGCGGCCGTATCGGCGGCACCCGAGCGTGCCGGCGAATTCGGAATCGGCGCAGATCGCGTGTTTGCATTTCAGGATTGGGTGGGCGGCCGGTATTCGCTCTGGTCGGCCGTCGGGTTGCCGATCGCGATAGGACTCGGGCCCGACCTGTTCGATGCGCTGCTTGCCGGGGCCGCGGAAATGGACCGTCACTTTGTGCAGGCGCCTCTGCGTGAAAACATGCCGGTATTGCTGGCACTGATCGGCGTCTGGTATGCGGATTTCATGCGGGCACAAAGCCGCGCGGTGATCCCGTATCGTCATGCCTTGCGCCTTTTGCCGCCGTATCTGCAGCAGCTGGAAATGGAAAGCAATGGCAAACGGGTACAGCGTGACGGCGCGGCTTCGCAACTTGCCACCGCACCGGTGACCTGGGGGGGTGTCGGCACCAACGCCCAGCATGCCTTCTTTCAACTCCTGCATCAGGGCACGCCGTTCGTGCCGGTCGAATTCGTTGCGGTGATTGACGACGACGGCCATGACCGGCGCAAACAGGACATGCTGCTGGCCAACTGTTTCGCGCAGGCGGAAGCACTGATGCGTGGTCGCAGCGAAGCGGAAGCACGGCGCGAACTTGAAGCGCAGAGTGTGCGCGGTGACCAACTCGAGCTGCTTGCCAGGCACAAGACCTTTCCGGGCAACCGTCCCAGCAGCATGCTGTTACTGGATCGTCTGGATGCACGGACACTGGGGATGCTGATCGCCCTGTACGAACACAGAACATTTGTGCAAGCCTGTGTCTGGGAGATCAATCCCTTTGATCAGATGGGGGTCGAACTTGGCAAACAACTGGCGGGCGGGGTGTTAGCAGCGCTGCAAGACAACGCACCGCAACGATTGTCCGATCCCGTTACCGCCGGAATGGTGCAGCGAGTTATTGCAAAGCGGTAATCACCTTCGCAATGCTCACCGAGGTTCGCGCCCTGTGATCTTTTCGTTGAGATTCAGGATGCATGCTGGGCGAGTGCCCAGCTGACATGTTCCCGCACCAGTTCAGATGGGTGATCGAGACGCGCGTTGAGCGCGGCAACAACTTCCGGTGAAGTTGGCGCATTGCCCAGTGCCACTGCCACATTCCGCAGCCAGACTTCGTACGGAATGCGGCGCAGCGCCGAACCTTCGGTGCGTTGCAGAAATTCCGTTTCGCTCCAGTTGAACAGTTCGACCAGCAGCGCATTGTCCAGGTTATGGCGCGGCGCAAAATCGTCCTGTTTGCTGGTTTGTGCAAATTTGTTCCACGGACAGAACAACTGGCAATCGTCGCAGCCGAAAATCCGGTTGCCGATTGCCTTGCGCAGATCCAGCGGGATGGAGCCGCGATACTCGATGGTCAGATAGGCGATGCAGCGGCGCGCGTCGAGTTGATAGGGCGCCACAATCGCTCCGGTCGGACACACATCGAGGCACGCATGACAGGTGCCGCAGTGCTCGTGGGCGGGTGCATCAATCGGTAACGGCAGATCCGTGTAGAGTTCGCCGATAAAGAACCATGAGCCAGCCTGACGATTGATCAGCAGCGTGTGTTTGCCGATCCAGCCCAGGCCGGCATTGCGCGCCAGGGCTTTTTCCAGCACCGGTGCGCTGTCTGTAAAGGCACGGTAACCGAACGGCCCGGTCTCGTCTTCAATACGATCGGCGAGCTGCTGCAGGCGGCGGCGCATCAGTTTGTGGTAGTCGCGACCCAGTGCGTAGCGCGCGATATAGCCGCGTTCCCCGTGGTCCAGCACCTCGGTTGCCGGTCGCAGTTGCGGCGGCCAGTAATCCATGCGTACGGAAATCACGCGCAGGGTACCGGGAACCAGTTCGGCCGGGCGGCTGCGGACGGTGCCGTGACGCGCCATGTAGTCCATTTCGCCATGACGTTGTGCGGCCAGCCACGCAAGCAGACGGCGTTCGTCGTCGGGCAGCTCGATGCCGCTGATGCCGGTCTGCTCAAAGCCGAGTTCCGCCGCCCAGCGTTTGATGCGGGCAACCAGTTCGGCAGGGTCGGGCAGGCTTGGCGCAGGATTGGACATGGCGCTGTATATAATGCCTTATGGCTGCACTTCCCGAATACGTGTACGACGCCGCGCAGGTTCGCGAGATCGAGCGAATTGCCGTCGCACAGCATGGCGTGTCTGAAATTGCCCTGATGCAACGTGCCGGCGCTGTTGCATGGAACGTGTTGCAACGCCATTGGCCGGACGCGAAGCACATCGCGGTGCTCGCTGGTGGCGGCAACAATGCGGGCGACGGGTACGTGGTGGCGGAGCTTGCCCGCGCCGCCGGCTGTCAGGTGACGGTGTGCAGTGTGACGGACCCGGCCCGGCTGAAACATGCGGCCGCGGATGCGCGCGAGCGTTATCTGCAGAAAGGTGGTGTGGAACAGGCCTTCAACGATGGATTGCCCGATAATCCCGATGTGATTGTGGACGCCTTGCTGGGGACCGGACTTGACCGGCCTCTGACAGGGACGATGTCGGAAGCAGTGACGTACATGAACGGCGCATTGCGACCGGTTCTTGCCTTGGACATTCCCTCCGGCTTGCACGCGGATTCCGGCGCAGCGATGGGTGCGGCGGTAAATGCGTCGGTCACCGTCACGTTCATTGCAGTCAAGCCCGGCTTGCTGACCGGCGCCGGCCCGCGATGCTGCGGCGAATTGCTGTTCGATGACCTGGGCGTTCCCTCCGATTGGACCGGCCCGGTTTCGCCGCGCGCGCGACGGCTGGGCGCGGCGGATTTTTCGCTGCACAGACGTCCGCGCGATGCGCACAAAGGCCTGTCTGGTCACGTGTTGATCGTGGGTGGCGATCACGGCATGGGTGGTGCGGTGCGGCTCGCTGCCGAAGCGGCGTTGCGCGCTGGCGCCGGACTGGTCAGCGTTGCGACCCGCGCCGAACACGTTCCAGCCTTGATTGCGGGTTTGCCGGAGGCCATGCCGCGCGCCGTAGAACATGCCGATGACCTCGATGCGCTGCTCGCGCGTGCCGCGGTAGTGGCAATCGGTCCCGGGCTGGGGCAGGGCGCGTGGAGCCGGGCGCTCTACGGGCGGGCTGTGGAAGCCGGTCTGCCGCTGGTGGTAGACGCCGATGCGCTGAACCTGCTCGCCGCGACGCCCAAACGGCGCCCGGACTGGGTGCTCACGCCTCACCCCGGTGAAGCGGCCCGCTTACTGGGCAGCGACACGGCCACGGTGCAGTCCGACCGGTTCCAGGCTCTGGATGCCTTGCTGGAGAGTTACCACGGCACGGTGGTTCTGAAGGGCGCCGGCACGCTGGTCGGGGCGCACGACGAACTGCCGGCGATTTGCGATCGCGGCAATCCCGGCATGGCGGCACCGGGCATGGGCGACGCTTTGACCGGGTTGATCGCGGCGTTCGCGGCCCAGGGCCTGCCACTTCCGGACGCGGCACGGGCCGGAGTCTGGGTGCATGCCGTAGCGGGTGATCGTGCGGCACTGCGCGGAGAGCGTGGCATGCTGGCACGGGATCTGATCGCCGAACTGCGCGGCCTGGTGAATACGCCATGACCCGCTTCTATCTGCCGGATCCCGTCGCCATGGAAACGCTCGGCGTGGCGCTGGCCGGCGCGCTGCGCAACGGCGGCGCGACGGTCTACCTGAAAGGCGATCTGGGAGCCGGCAAGACCACGTTCGTGCGCGGCGTGGCGCGCGGACTGGGCGTCACGGGGCGGGTTCGCAGCCCGACTTATACGCTGGTCGAAGGTTACGAACTACCGGATGGCATGTTGTATCACCTTGATCTGTATCGTATTTCCGGATCGGGTGAGCTTGAATTCCTGGGCGTCCGGGACCTGGAGGCACCTGCCAACCGGATCTTCATTGAATGGCCGGAACGGGTGGCGCCAGGCGCCTTGCCGTCCGCTGACCTCGTTTTGTCGTTGGCGGTGGAGGGAGACGGTCGGTCGCTGACGGCTGACGCCATCACTGAACGGGGCCGGCAGCTGGTTCAGGCCTGGCGGTCTCGGGCAGCAATCGGTAAGGACGCTTGAAGCGGCAGTGACCGGGTATGATTCTAAGCTCTCACTCTAAGAGAACGCCCTATCTCATTAAATCTAATAGTAAAAACTTGAAAATTGCCCCTGATTGTGTATAACTACACACAGATTCTCACCGGATTTGAGGGGCATGAAGGCAGTTGTTGCGCTAATCCTGCTGTGTCCGTCGCTGTGCTGTGCCGCTGCGTCGCAGGTCGAAGACGCGCGCGTTACGAGCGGCGCGGAGTATACGGAAGTCAGCTTCGCACTCAGCGCACCGGCCGATCATTCCCTGTTTACGCTCAGTCATCCCAACCGCATTGTTATTGACCTGACCCAGGCGCAGTTGCAGCGCCCGGCGCTCACCGCGCGTGGCGGGGTGATCGAGCGGATTCGCAGTGCGCCGCACGGCAACAACGGCTTGCGGATCGTGCTGGACCTGAACCAGAAGGCAATGCCGCGTACGTTTCTGCGCCAGGGCAGCGGCGGTCAGGAGTTGGTGGTCGATCTTTACCCGGAAGACAAGGCAGCGCCCAACCGCCCGGTGAAAGTGGCGGCACAGGCGCCGTCGTACGACAAACCGGGACGCGCCATTGTGGTCGCCGTGGATGCAGGCCACGGCGGTATCGATTCCGGCGCACACGGCTACCATGGATTGCTGGAGAAAAACGTTACGCTGGATATCGCCCGCAAACTCGCGGCGCTGATAAACCGGCAGCCCGGATTCAAGGCGGTATTGACGCGCGACGGCGATTACTACCTCAAGTTGCGCGAACGCATGGCACGTGCGCGCGCCGCGCATGCCGACCTGTTCGTTTCGGTGCACTGCGATGCATCACGCGATCACGCCGCGGATGGCGCGACGGTTTATGCGCTGTCCGAGCATGGGGCCACCAGCGAACACGCGCGCTGGGTAGCCAATCGCGAAAACGACGCCGACCTGATCGGTGGTGTGTCGCTTTCCGACAAGACCAATATGCTCGCGTCGGTGCTGCTGGATCTGTCACAAACCGCAACGATCAGCGCCAGTCTCGACGTGGGTGGCCGCGTCGCTCAGGATCTCGCGAGACTGGGCCCGATGCACCGCCGCGATGTGCAGCAGGCGGCCTTCGTGGTGCTGAAATCACCCGATATTCCGTCCATTCTGGTCGAGACCGATTACATCACCAATCCGCACGAAGCGCGCCAGCTGGCAAGTTCCGGGTATCAGCAGAAGGTTGCCACGGCGATTCTCGGTGGCGTAATCAATTACTTCGATCAATACCCGCCCACCGGCACCGAGCTTGCCCTTGCGAAGGCACGCCGCGACCAGACGCATCCGGATTCGTATGTCGCCGGCACGGTGGCCGCGGGAATTGTAGGCGACAACAGCCGCTGACTTGCCGCATCCTTTCTAAGCCAACAGCCAGCCGGTAAGCTAGGCGTCCGGTCCGCACTGGTCGCAATATGCCCATTCGTCCGCTTCCACCGCAATTGATCAATCAGATCGCCGCCGGCGAGGTTATCGAGCGCCCGGCGTCCGTGCTCAAGGAACTGATTGAAAACAGCCTGGATGCAGGTGCGACACGCATTGACGTAGACCTCGAGCAGGGCGGCGTGCGGCTGCTGCGCATCCGCGACAACGGCAGTGGCATTCCGCGCGACGAATTGCCGCTCGCGGTGGCGCGGCACGCAACCAGCAAGATTGCCAGTCTGGACGATCTGGAAAGTGTGGCGACGCTCGGATTCCGTGGTGAAGCATTGCCGAGTATCGGCTCAGTGGCGCGGCTATCCATTGTGTCGCGCACGCCCCGTGATGAACATGGCTGGCGCATTGACGGCGACGGACACGGGCATTACTCGGAACCGGCGCCGGCACCGCATCCGGTCGGCACCACGCTGGAAGTGCGCGATCTGTTTTTCAATACGCCGGCACGGCGCAAATTCCTGAAAACCGAACAGACCGAATTCTCGCATCTCGATACCGTCTTGCGCCGTATTGCGCTGGCGCGGCCCGAAATCGAACTGCACGCCCGTCACAACGAGCGTGCAGTCATGGACCTGTCGCCGGCGCTGGAACAGAGCGAACGCGATCGCCGCGTGGCCGATCTGCTCGGCCGGGAATTTGTCGATCACGCCTTGCACATCACGCACACTGTGGCGGGGTTGATATTGCGTGGATGGATTGCCCACCCGACGTTTTCCCGCAGTCAGACTGACATGCAGTATTTCTACGTGAACGGACGCATGGTGCGCGACAAGCTGCTGGCGCATGCCGTCAAACTCGCCTATCACGACGTGCTGTTTCATGGACGGCATCCCGCCTACGTGCTGCATCTGGAACTTGACCCGACCCGGGTTGACGTGAATGCGCATCCGGCCAAGTATGAAGTCCGCTTTCGTGACAGTCGCCTGGTACACGATTACGTGTTTCGCACCGTGCAAGCGGCGTTGCGTGACACCGCGCCGCACCTGCCAGCCGATCCCGCGACGAACTCTTCAGTTCCGGAATTCAATGCAGGCAACCACTGGCAGCGCAACGCAGTGAAGCAGCACGCAATGGCATTGGCCGCTGAAGAACAGATCGCCCACTATGCGCGACTTGGCCGCGATGCCGGAGAAGATTCGCGCGTTGTACACGCTGACGATGTTGCACCGGAACCGGGAGTACCGCCACTCGGTTTTGCATTGGCGCAGTTACACGGCGTGTATGTGCTGGCAGCCGCCGCGGATGGGCTGGTGCTTGTCGATATGCATGCGGCACACGAGCGCATTACCTACGAACGGATGAAGGCCGCGCTTGCCTCGGGACGGGTGGTTTCTCAACCTTTGCTGATGCCACTCAGCGTGCACGTGAGCCGGGGTGAAGCGGAGTTGGCCGAAGCGGCCGTCGATGGTCTTGCCGAAGTCGGCTTGGTCATCGAACGGCGCGGCCCTGAAATGCTCTCCATTCTCGAAATTCCCGCGTTGCTCAAGGACGAGGATCATGCCCAATTGCTGCGCGATGTGCTCGCGGATATTGCCGTGCAGGGAAGCAGCCGCCGTCTTGCGGAAACGCTGGATCACGTGATGGCGACGCGTGCCTGTCACACATCGGTGCGCGCACACCGCGACCTGACACTTGCGGAGATGAATGCGTTGCTGCGCGAAATGGAACGCACGCCGCGCGCCGATCAGTGCAATCACGGCCGGCCGACGTGGACGCGTCTCGGTATGCGGGAGCTCGACAAGCTTTTTTTGCGGGGCAGGTAACATGCTGCCGCCGGCAATCTTGTTGAT
>DASSOA010000121.1:0-19637 GCA_035701115.1 Gammaproteobacteria bacterium | reverse complement strand
GCCGGACATGGTTACCGGCGCGCGTACCTTCAGGCCGCCAACGTTGGTAAAGCTGGCAGTAACCGCATAACCGCCGGCTTCTCCATAGGATTTGATGTTGGTGGCACGGGTCGCTATGACGTAAAGCGCCACAAAGCCGAGAATAATGAAAAATCCCGTGACAATCTCTATTGTGCGTGTTTGTTTCATGAAACGAAACCTCAGAACATGAAAGCAGTAAGTAAATAGTCGAGAGCCAGTACAGCAAGGGCGCTGTTCACAACGGTGCGTGTCGTTGCGCGACTGACGCCTTCTGCGGTTGGCTGCGCGTAATAGCCCTCGAATACGGCAATCAGCGTGGTTGCGATGCCGAATACCAGACTCTTGATCACTCCGCTGACGAAATCCTCGTGGAAATCCACGTTGCTGTGAATCTGCGACCAGAACGCGCTGATATCCACCCCCATAAGCAATACACCGACGAGGTAACCGCCCAGCACGCCCACGGCGTTGAATATGCCCACCAGCAGCGGCATGGAGATGACGCCGGCGAGGAAGCGCGGCACGACGATACGCCGGACGGGATCCACCGCCATCATTTCCATGCCTGCAATCTGTTCAGTTGCACGCATCAAACCGATCTCGGAGGTCAGCGCCGTGCCGGCACGGCCGGCAAACAACAGCGCCGTGACAACCGGGCCCAGCTCGCGCAACAGCGAGAGCACGACCAGGGTTCCCAGCGCGGACGTTGCGGCAAATTTGCTCAGCGTGTTGTAACCCTGCAGACCGAGCACCATGCCGATGAACAGACCTGACACCATGATCAGTACCAGCGACATCGCGCCGACGGAAAACACCTGCTGAAAGATAAGCCGCGGCCGCAGCAGACTTTGCGGAGTGAACTTGATCAGGCGCAGCAGGAACAACCCGCTTGCGCCCAGCATCTGAAGGAAGTCGAGAACGATGTAATAGGCTTCACGCAGCAGGCCCATCAGACAGACTCCTCGCCAAATAACTGGCTGGCATAATCGGGACCCGGGTAGTGAAAGGGCACCGGGCCGTCAGCCAGTCCCTGCAAGAACTGCCGGACCCAGGCCGATTTGTTGTGCTCGAGTTCCTCCGGTGTGCCGCGCGCCACGACCTTGCCGTTGGAGATCAGATAACTCTGATCCGAGACCGAAGATACTTCCGCAACGTCGTGCGAGACGATCACGCTGGTCAATCCAAGAGTGTCGTTCAGCACCCGGATCAGGCGCACGATCACGCCCATCGAGATCGGATCCAGGCCGGTAAACGGTTCGTCATAGAAAATGATTTTCGGATCGAGCGCGATGGCGCGGGCAAGTGCCACACGGCGCGCCATGCCACCCGACATCTCACCCGGCATCATGTCCCACGCACCGCGCAATCCGACCGCCTGCAATTTCATCAGAACTACGTGGTGAATCAGCCGTTCCTGCAGTTTGGTGTGCTCACGCAGCGGAAACGCGACATTTTCGAAAACGTTATAGTCCGTGAACAGCGCACCGTTCTGAAACAGGAACCCCATGCTCTTGCGCAGTTCATAAAGCTCGTCGCCATCGAGACGGGCCATATTCCGGCCCTCGACAATCACCCGGCCCCGGTCAGGCAGAACCTGTCCGGTCATGATGCGGAGCAAGGTGGTCTTGCCGGTGCCGCTGGGACCCATGATGGCCGTGATCTTGCCGCGGGGGATCGTGATGTTCAGCCGATCGAAGATCAGCTTTTCGCCCCGCCGGTACTTGAGACCCGTAATCTCGATTACGTTCTCGGATTCGTTTTTTTGCTGGCCGCTTGCTGCCATGACCTGCCTTGTCGCAACGAAGTTACGGGTGCCAAATAAAGAGACGCAAGACTAATTGGACTGGACGGTCTAGTCTAAGATGCGACCCCCGATGCCGTCAAATGTTCGCCCCGCAGGGTACGCCCCGACCCTGCGGACGAGCACTCTATGCGGGATAACGCCAGGCTGCCCTGAGACTGTTCAGGCGGCTTTTTCCATCCCTGAAGAATAGGCCCCGGCGCAAGCCGCGCTGTTGCACTGGGCGCGGTGGTGGAACGCTTTCTGGCCCGCCGCGACGCCTGACTCTTCACCCTTCCAGGCCGACAGGGCCGGAGCCTGCAACGCCCGGCCATACGAGAAGCTCAACGCCCATGGCGCCTTGCCCAGCGCATTCATGGCATTGAGGTGCGCGGTCGCGACCTCGGCGCTCTGGCCACCGGACAGGAACACGATGCCCGGCACTGCAGCCGGGACATGGCGCTTGAGGATACGAACCGTTTCGCTGGCAACCTGCTCCACGCCTGCCTGAACGGGACACTTCATCCCGCTGATGACCATATTGGGCTTCAACAGCATCCCCTCGAGTGCGATCCGGTGAATGTAGAGTTCGTCGAAAACCGCCTTCAAGGTCGCACTGGTCACCTCGGCGCAGCGCTCCATGGTATGGGATCCGTCCATCAGGACTTCGGGCTCCACAATCGGCACCAGGCCGACTTCCTGACACAGCGCCGCATAGCGGGCCAGTGCCTGGGCATTGGCGCGGATGCAGTAAACGGTCGGGATGCCGTCCGCGATGTCTATAACCGCGCGCCACTTGGCAAATCGCGCACCCAGCCCGTAATACTCCTGGAGTCGCTCACGCAATCCGTCCAGGCCTTCCGTGATCTTTTCGCCGGGACTGCCGGCAAGCGCCTTGGCCCCCTTGTCAACCTTGATACCGGGGACGATACCGAGCTTGCTCTGGTATTCGGCAAACGGCACCCCGGCCCTGGTTTTCTGACGGATCGTTTCGTCATACATGATGACGCCGCTGATGAACTTTTCCGCTCCCGGCGTGGTAAACAGCATCTCGCGGTAGGCGCGGCGGTGTTCCTCTGTGGAGACGACGCCGATGGATTTGAAACGCTTTTCGATCGTGCTGGTGCTTTCGTCCGCCGCGAGGATACCGCGGTGATTGGCAACCAGCTGATGGGCGGTATGCTCAAGATCCTTGAGATTCATGAATATTCAACCTCGTTAACGTGCAATTCGGCCTTGCCGGGAACGTGACCGGTGGCCCCCCTGCTGGACACACCACCGGCACCTGAATTCAGGCGAATTTTACCAGATGGCCGGCGCCCGCAGCAGGCCGAAAGTCACGTGTTTTGCAGATGGAAACAGAGTGACCCGCCGATTCGATGCAAAGAATCCGGGATATTCGGGAGTCCTCACCGGTTGCCGTCCAGTAGCGACGGCTGCGCTGCAAAGCTGCCGCCCCGCAGCCATCCCGTTATGATGCTGGCCACCAGCGGATTAAAGAAATAGCCGTAGCAGCGGTGAGGATTGGGGCCGTTTGCGGTACGGAAACGGCTGTAGACGCCCCGCGTGTGATCCACGATGTCTTCCACCAGGCCGAATTTGAGCATCGCGCGGAAATCATTGTGCAAGCGCCGGTCCACCGCGGTGAGATCCCCGGCTGTGGCAATGTTGATCCAGTGCCGGATGTTGTCCGGATAGCGCAGCACACCGTGCTGATGTCGGCTCAACAGGCGGCGTTGAACATAGTGCATGCCCAACGGACTGCCAAGCGTAAGCAGATTGACTCGCCATGGCCAACGTTCCCTGCGCGATATCTCCCACAGCGTATCGAATGCAATCACCGACCCGAGGCTGTGTCCAACCAGCAGAACCTCATGTCCTGATTCCAGCAGCGGACGGGTGGCATTCTTGATCACCCCTCTGATCCGGTCAGATATCCCGTCGGCATTCCTGAAATAACGCCGGGTCTCCTCCAGCGTCGCGCGAATTTCCGCATCCCCTACCCATTGGGTCAGCATCGGCATCAGATCGCCTAGCGTGTAAAGCAAACGTATCCGCAAAGTGTGCAGGCGCGAACGGATGTCCGGCGGCGAAGCATCTTCCGGCCGACGCTGCAGCAGACGCTCTACCCACGGCAGATCTGCGGCGATGTCGGCATCGCGCAGGTAGTAAAGCCGGTTCCATGCCGCAAGGTGAAAATTTTCCTGCAGCGCCTTGCATTCGTGCGTGCCGGCAGATTGCAACGCTGCCGCTGCAATGCAGCGCCAGATCAGATCCCGGTGAACTGCGGGAGCCGGCTTCGGGTTTTTCCCCGGTATGAACACGACGTGCCGTTGCGGAACAGTCATGAACGGAATAATAATCCAAATCTCGGAGACGCTACCGTGAACGCGAACCTGGAACCGCTGTCATGCCAAGCGCAGTAATCGTCGGCTATGGCCAGATGGGGCACGCTATTCAGCATCTGTTGCAAAACCGGTGCGATATCGGCATATGGAAGGTTGCTCCGCGCCATATCCTGCTGACCGATCAGATCCACACCCGGCTTCCCGACTGTGAATTTGTTTTCATGTGTGTTCCCACCGCTGCACATCCGGAACTTCTGCAGGAACTGGTGCCGAATCTTGCCCGGGACTGCATCGTGTTAAGTGTTGCCAAAGGTGTGGATGAGCTGGGCCAAACAACGGCGGAAATTCTGGCAAACCGGCTTTCTCCCGACATGACCTGGGGTGTACTCTGCGGACCCATGATCGCGAATGAAATCGTGGCTGGCAAACCGGCTTATGCACAAGCCGGCATGAGCAAACCGTCCCGTTTCAATGAAGTGTTGTCACTATTTTCAGGAAGTTCACTGACACTGGCATGTTCCCCGCTGCCTCACGCACTGAGCTGGAGCGCAGCCCTGAAAAATGTCTACGCGCCGCTGTTCGGCATACTTGAGGCACTCGATCTGGGTGACAACGCACGCGGCATGCTGCTGATGACCGTGATCGGCGAAATGAATCGCCTGGTCGAATACCTGACGGGCGAACCGCGCGCTGTTTACGGTGAAGCCGGTATTGCCGACTTGATGACGACGGTCACCAGTCCGAGTTCACACCATCGCGCCCTGGGACAGCGAGTCGCGCGGGGTGATCTCGCAGACATGCAGGCAGAAGGGATTCACACGCTTGAAATCCTGACGCAGACTGAACGCATTCCTGCCGGACAATTTCCCTTGTTTGACATTGCCGCCGCTCTCGCCCGGTCTCCGCTGCGGGTTCCGGACCTGCTCCGCGACTGGCTCCGGGCGCCGTTCAGAACATAGATATTTTCTGACGCGCAGCATCCCGCCATTTCTCATGTGCTTCCTGGCAGGGACGGCAGCGTTTGGCAGTCGGATACGCATTGAGGCGCAGCATGGGAATGACATCTCCGCAGTCCGTGCAGATTCCGTAGGTACCTGCGGAAATGCGTGCGAGAGCCGCGTCCAGATCGAGCAGCTCCTGGATATCCCGGTGCATGTCGGCAAGATTCATGTCCGTCAGCATCGCGGCAAGCGACGTGTCCGACATGTCCCGGACCTGACTCGCAAAGTCCTGCGCGCTTCCTTTGCCGATTGCCTGCAGTGCTGCGCCGATTTCCTGCAGCAACACCTCGCGTCGGGCAGACAATCTGTCCCTGAATTCCCTGGCTTTTCCCGGTCCCAACGGCATGGCGTTCATCTGCTACTCCCCGTCAATGCATTTCAGCTTCGATCTTCATTCACTTCCGACAGCTGACACTGTAGGGCAAGGTTCAGCGGCCGTCCTTGACCTGGATCAGTGCCCGGAGCGGTCATGCGCGTAGTGTGTAGGCATTGAGCTTGCAGGGCGAAAATCATGACTGGTCAGTTACTGTTTACCCCGGGCCACCTTGGCCGCTTACCGATCAAGAACCGCGTATTCATGGCGCCGATGGTGCGCAATTACGCTGACGAACAGGGTCGCATGACTCCACGTTATCTGGCGCACCTGGAACGGATCGCGCGCGGTGGCGTCGGTGCGATGATTCTGGAAGCAGCGTTTGTCAGTCCCGAAGGACGCGGTTTCCGGCATCAGCTCGGACTCCACGATGATCATGTCATTGCCGGTCTGAGCGAAGCGGTTCGGAGCATTCATTCGCAAGGTGCACTGGCGGGCATCCAACTCTATCACGCCGGACGCCAGACCACGCATCAAGTCATCCATGAACAGCCGGTTGCGCCGTCGGAACTTCCCTGCCCGCTTCTCAACGAACTGCCGCATGCACTCGACCTGGCCGAAATCCGTTCGCTGGTGCACGCATTTGGCGCGGCCGCTCGCCGTGCCATGCAGGCCGGATTCGATTTCGTCGAAATTCATGCTGCACACGGCTACCTGATTACACAGTTTCTTTCGCCGTTCAGCAACAGGCGCGATGACACCTACGGCGGTAGCGTCGAAAAACGCCGCCGCTTCCTCGGGGAAATAATCGATGCCGTGCGCACAGCGACGAGCGCTGAATATCCCATAACTGCGAGGATATCCGCGGACGAAATGGTGCCGGGCGGCATGGATGCGTCTGATGCCGTTGATCTGGCGCGCTGGCTGGAACAGCGCGGCATCGCAGCTGTGCACGTATCCACTGGCAATTACGGGTCGTATACGCGCGGCCAGATGATTCCGCCCATGGCGACCGAAGATGCGCCACTCGTCAAATATGCGGCGCTCATCAAGCAGGCTGTCAGTATTCCGGTGATTGCCGTAGCGAAATTGCGAACCCCCGCTCTGGCCGAGGCTGTACTTGAAAACGGCCAGGCCGACTTTGTCGCGCTTGGGCGGGAGCTGCTCGCCGATCCGGACTGGCCGCTCAAGGCACAGGATGGCCGTGCGGATGCGATTCACAAATGCGTATGCTGCAACCAGGGTTGCATCACCCGGTTGTTCGAGCAGCGTGACGTCTGGTGCACGGTAAATCCGGAATGCGGCCGCGAACGCGAATTTGCAGCCATGCAGCGGGGCGGCAACGGAAAAAAAGTAATCGTCGCCGGTGCCGGTGCGGCGGGTATGACCGCGGCACGCTACGCCGCCAGGGCAGGATTCAAAGTCATTCTGTGCGAAGCAACCAGCCAGTTCGGCGGACAGCTGCACGCGGCTTCCGTTGCACCGCATCGGGGTGACTGGCGATACCTGCTCGAGGAACTGCGCTACGAACTCGATGCACTTCCCGAAGTCGAGATACGTCTCGATACCCGCGTCAACAAGGCACTGGTCGCCAGGGAAAAGCCCTACGCAGTTATCGTGGCAACGGGCGCCGCACCAGTACGCCCGAATATACCCGGCGTGAAAAGCATCAATGTCCTGATCGCACGCGATCTTCTTGAAGGTCTCAGCAAGCCATACGGTTCGGTGTTGATAGCCGGAGGCGGTTGTGCCGGCGCCCAGACTGCAGAATATCTCGCCACACAGGGACACCCGGTGACGATTGTTGAAATGGATGAACAGATCGCAGGCGACGCTCCGCTCGACGACCGTACCCTGCTGATAGGCCGACTGAAAGCCTTGGGTGTTCGCATCTTGCCGCACACCCGGTTGTTGAGTATCGAACCCGAGGCAATCAATCTGCAGAGCGGTACGGACATCTTCGGACTGGCTGCGGATACGGTTGTGTTGTGTCTTGGAGCACGCGCCGTCAACCGGCTGGAATACGAACTCCGCGACGTCGTTCCACATGTGTTCACAGTTGGCGACGCGGTGCGGCCGCGCAAGGTTACCGAAGCCATGCTCGACGGCGCACTTGCGGGCCTCGGACTGGCCCAGGATGCAATGCACGAGACCCGCGTATCCGTGGGTGCCTGAGCGTGGACGTCAAGAACCCGATTGAACCGTTCACGAACCCGGTGTCGTATCACATCTGGGATATCAAGTACCGACACCGGGAGCACGGCCAATGCATGGACCAGACAATTGACGATACGTGGACACGGGTCGCACACGCGCTGGCATCCGTCGAAGCCCCCACGGTACAGGAGAGCTGGTCACGCCGATTCAAGGAAGCGATGCTGGATTTCCGCTTTCTGCCGGGCGGCCGCATTCTTGCCGGCGCCGGCACCCGGCACCGGGTCACCCTGTTCAACTGCTTCGTAATGGGCCTGATTCCCGATTCACTGGACGGCATATTCAACAGCCTTAAAGAGGGCTCGATCACGCTGCAGGAAGGCGGTGGCGTCGGCTACGACTTTTCCACGCTGAGACCCGCGGGTGCGCACGCACGCAGTACCGGCAACGTCGCGTCCGGTCCTGTTTCGTTCATGCGCATCTGGGATGCGGCCGCAGACACCATCCAGTCGCAGGGACAACGGCGTGGCGCCATGATGGCGACGTTACGTTGCGATCATCCCGACATTCAGACCTTCATTCACGCCAAACACCATACCCGGGGGCTGAACCATTTCAACCTCTCCGTTCAGATTACCGATGAGTTCATGCAGGCCCTCGAACGTGACGACGCATGGCAACTGGTGTTTCCGGCCGAGACCTACGCCGACGCCACCACCGGACAGTTCGGCACGGTAACGCGCACCTGGCCCGGTTATCCGCATCCCGTGCGGTGCCGCGTCGTCAAAAGCATTTCCGCGCGGCAGTTGTGGCACGAAATTGCCGAAGCTGCCACGGATTGCGGCGATCCGGGACTGTTGTTCATTGACCGCATCAACCGGGAAAACAATCTGTGGTACGAAGAACACATCAGCGCCACCAATCCCTGCGGCGAAGTGCCACTGCCTCCTTACGGCGCCTGCAATCTGGGCTCGTTCAATCTTGCCGCTTTTGTGCGTGATCCATTTTCGTCGTCAGCCGGTTTTGACTTCGACACGTTTGAGTCGCTGATCCCAACCGTCACTCGCATGCTCGACAATGCAATTGACGTATCGCGGTTTCCCCTGCCCGCGCAGGCCGAGCGCGAACGCAGGTCCCGCCGTCTGGGCCTCGGCGTGTGTGGTTTCGCAGACGCACTGATCATGCTGGGTTTGAATTATGCGGAAGCCGGCGCACGGGAATTTGCGACGCGGATTTTCACAGTGTTGCGTGACAAGGCTTACCTCGCATCCGTGGAACTTGCTGGAGAACGCGGCGCTTTTCCCGCGTTCGACGCCGGCAGATACATGATCAGCGGCTATGCCTCCCGTCTTCCCGCCGCGATCAGAAACGCCATCTCCGGGCACGGTATCCGCAACAGTCATCTGCTCGCGGTCGCACCTACCGGCACCATCAGTCTGCTTGCCAACAACCTGTCCAGCGGCATCGAGCCGGTTTTCGACTTCCGCGTGCAGCGCCGCATCGCCGAATCCGCTGGCACCACGGAATACCAGATGACCGATTACGCGGCATTCAGGTGGCACCAGCTGCATGGCGAAGCATCACTGCCTTCCTGCTTCAATGCCAACGCGGATATTGCGCCTCTCCAGCAGTTGGCAATGCTCGCCGCCGTTCAGCCACTGGTCGATAACGCGATATCAAAGACCATCAACCTGGCAGCCACGGCGACCGCCAGTGATGTCGCGCTACTGTTTGAGCAGGCGTTTCAAATGGGCCTTAAAGGTTGCACGGTCTTCCGTCGCGATCAGCGACGCGCCGTAATCCAGTCGTCGTCGCTGCCGGCCTGAACGGCCGGATATGTAACATTCTGACATGCGTTATCTGCCTGATCCAAATCAATGCATATGCGGCACATTTAAAGCATATTTATGCAACAAACAGGTCATCGGCAAGCAGCTGATGCCCGGGCAAAATAAATGGCACGACATTTTTTACATTGGAATACAGGAGGACGACCCATGAACATCACCCGATACGAGCCAAGACGGCTGTTTGGCAACCTCACGGACGATTTCAACCGGCTGTGGGCGGGACGCAGCACATTGCCATGGCTGCTTCAGGATGTGGACTTCTCGTCAACGGAATGGCAGCCGGCAGTGGATATCAAGGAAGCCGACGATCATTTCGAGGTACGTTCCGACGTGCCGGGCGTTGATCCGAAAGATATCGAAGTCAGCATGGAAAACGGCATGCTGAAAATTTCGGGTAAACGCGAATCCGAAATCAAGGATGAGCAGGATGGCTATCGTCGCGTCGAGCGTGAATACGGTGAGTTTCACCGTCAATTCCTGCTGCCGGATTCTGCCGATCCGGACAAGATCACGGCGAAATGCGACAAGGGCGTACTCGAAATCATGATCGGGAAATCAGCGACCCGCATGGCAAAGCGGATTCCGGTGAAATCATGAGACCCGGTGGTGTGCCCGGAATCCCCCTCCGGGCACACCGGATTGCGACAGATTGAGACGCAGGCAATGCAGACCATTGATCTTATCTGTCCTGAATGCGGCGAAGTCAATCAGGTTCCGCTGGCCGAACTCGCTGTAGGTCACGAACTCATGTGTTCACACTGTGCCACATCGCTCGTGATATCTCATTACCAGGAATCGCTGGATCAGCCAAAACTCTGGCGGCTTGAAAGCACTGATCAATTCGGGGAGGAACTGAGATGAACGTATTAATCCAGGGTACGCCCGTGGCGACAGCAGCAATGCTCCGGGACGCTGAGCATCCCAGAATTCTGGTGCTGGTTGCCGACCGCAGCCGTGCCAGACTGTTCCGGATTCTCGAAAACCAGGACACACTTGAGGAAATCATGGACTTGGTCAACGTTGATGCGCGGTCGGCTGAAAGGGAATTGGTGAGCGACCGTCAGGGACGCGGCATGTACCACGGCGTTCGCGGAAGATACGGACGCCGCACCAAGTTTGGCAAATCCGGGCCGAAGCGTCACTGGAGCGTTGATCGCTTTGCCGCAGACATATCGCAAACCCTGACCAACTACACGTCAGACCTTCCGATACGGCGCATTTTCGTCATCGCCAATCCGGAACTGATTGGCATATTGCGCCTGCACCTCAACGATCTTCGCATCCGCGTACCAATTGATGAAATTTCGAAAAACATCACCAGGCAGGATATCAGGTCCATTCGCGCCTATTTGCCGGACGAACTATGGCCAAGGCGCGTTGCCGGCGTTGAGCTGGTCTGAACCGGCCGGAAACTGAATAATTCGCTCGACGCCGTACCACGGCGCCGGGCTCAGCAAAACTCAACGCAACACAAGACTCACTTTGACGAGCGCGATGTCGTCCTTCACCGGCTGCTCGTCAAATCCGATGTTCCGGCACAGCGTTCGCATCGGGTAATTTCCCGCCAGCACAAACCCGAATAGCGTTCCAATGCCGCGCTGGCGTGCATAGTCAATCAGACGCTTGAGCATCTGCGTACCCAAGCCCCGGTTGGCGTAGGCTTTTCTGATCAGCAGCGCAAATTCTGCCGTCTCGTTGTCGGGATCGGCGCTGAGCCGCACCACACCGTGAATCTGGCGCTGAGTCTCCGCGTCCCTGCCTGTCAGCACCAGCGCCATCTCCCGGTCGTAATCAATCTGGGTAAACCGTGCCGCAATTGCATGCGGGAATGCTTTTACCGGAACGTGAAAACGCATCCGGATTTCCTCCGGGGTCAGCACCGAAAACAGCTGCTGCAGGGCGGGCTCATCCTCCGGCCGGATGGGACGCAGGGGAAACTGTTCGCCGTTTCGGGCAGCCACGGTGGATTCGAGTTGTCTTGGATAAGGCATGATTGAAAGTCTGGGTTCACCTTCTGCGGCTGCATTCTGAACGCGCACCCGTGCATCCAATGCGATTACGCCACTGCTGTCCGCAAGCAACGGATTGATGTCGAGTTCGGCAATTTCCGGCAGATCCGCTGCCATTTGTGCCAGCTTGATCAGCGTCACCGCGACCGCATCAAGATCGGTCGCTGCTTCGCCACGGTAACCCTCGAGCAGACGGTGAATACGCGTTCCGGCTATCAGCGACCGCGCAAGGCCCATATTCAACGGCGGCAAGCCGAGGGCCTTGTCTCCGATGAGTTCGACCGCGGTACCGCCCTGCCCGAACAGAATCACCGGGCCGAATTGCCGGTCGGTGACAATACCGGCGATGAGTTCATGAGCGTGTTTCTTCTGAACCATGGGCTGAACGGAAAAGCCCGCCAGACTCGCACCGGGTATGGTCTTGCGCAGATGCGCCAGCATTGCTTCCGCCGCTTTCTGAACCGCATCAGCGCCGCCAAGTCCCAGCGCGACACCTCCCGAATCCGACTTGTGGGTAATCTGAGGCGATACAATCTTGAGCGCGACCGGCCCGTTGAACAGTTCAGCAGCGGCCGCCGCGGCGACGGGCGACTCCGCAAACCGCGTTGGCACAGTCGGAATACCGTAGGTTTCAAGCAGCTCTTTCGATTCGATCTCGGACAACCATTCCCGCCCATCGCCGAGTGCCGCACCGATAATTGCACGCGCGCGGACCGGATCAGCGACGAATTCATCCGGTACCGACGGCGGCGTCTCCGCCAGCAGTTCCTGGTTGCGCCGGTAATCGGCCAGATACAGAAATGCCCTGACCGCGGCTTCCGGTGTTTCGTAGGTCGGAATGCGTGCCTCGGAGAGCATGTTCCGTGCCTGCAGCACCGAACTGCCGCCAACCCAGCTGGCGATGATCGGGATATCGGGCGATTGCTGCGCCACAGCGAGCACCGCTTTTGCAACGTCATCAGGATCGCTGACGCCGGTTGGACAATACAGCACGAGAATTGAATTAACGCCCGGATCGGCGCGCAGAATATCGAGTACCGCCCGATAACGCGCTCCGTTCGCATCGCCTATCATGTCAACCGGGTTGCTGTGAGACCAGGTGGATGGCAACACCGCATTCAGCCGCGCATGCGTTTCCTCCGAAAACTGCGCCAGGTGGCCTGCTCCGTCCATCAATGCGTCGGTCGCAAGCACACCCATCCCGCCGCCGTTGGTGACGATCGCCAGACGATCGTTCCTGGGTTTTGAAGCGAGCGTCAGAATATCGGCCGCGCCGAACAATGCACCTAGATTCGGCACCCGCAACATGCCCGCGCGGCGGAAGGCTGCGTCATACACTGCATCGGAGCCGGCCAGCGCACCGGTATGGGTCGCGGCGGCGCGTGCGCCTTCAGCGTGACGTCCGCCCTTTACCACCACAACCGGTTTGACACGCGCCGCGGCACGCGCTGCGGACATGAATTTGCGCGCGTTGGTCACGCCTTCCATGTACGCCAGCACAGCGTGCGTCTGACCGTCGCCGGCAAGGTAATCGAGCAGATCGCCAAAATCCACGTCGCCCATGTCGCCCAGGGAAACCAGATGTGAGAAACCGATACCGCGCGAATCCGCCCAATCCAGCACCGCCGTCAGCAGCGCACCGGACTGCGTGATGAACGCGAGATGTCCCGGCTTCGCCGCCGTGGAAGCAAAACTCGCGTTCAATCCGAGTCCCGGCACCTGCAAACCTATGCAGTTGGGTCCAAGTATTCTCAGCGTATGCGGTTTCGCGGCATCCAGCAGCGCCTGCTGCAGGCCGGCGCCGTTGCCTTCGCGGCTCTCGCCAAACCCGGCGCTGATGACGACTGCAGCCCGGGTACCTCGCTCGCCCAGATCCGCGACGATCTGCGGCACCGTCGCTGCAGGCGTGCAGATCACCGCCAAATCGGGTGCTTGAGGCAGACGGGTTATGGAAGGCCAGCACCGTTGTGCTGCGATCTGGTCGTATTTCGGGTTGACGAGATACAGCGCGCCTTTGAATGCGGCCTTGAGATTGTGCACCAGCACGTTTCCGACCGTTCCCGGCCGTGCACTGGCCCCGATCAATGCCACACTGGCTGGCTGCAGAAGCTGGTTCAGATTGCGGGTACTCATGCGTCTCTCCTTCGCCACCCAGTCGGTTGCAGCCCCTGCATTCTATGCCACAGCCGGGATTCCATTTCAGATTGACGCAGGTCAAT
Organism: Gammaproteobacteria bacterium; assembly: GCA_035701115.1. Taxonomy (GTDB): domain Bacteria; phylum Pseudomonadota; class Gammaproteobacteria; order Natronospirales; family REEB76; genus DASSKW01. Next base: position 5,942 of record DASSOA010000121.1, on the reverse strand, counting down.
AACTCAAACCCTGACCGGACCTAATCTTGATAGAGGCCAGACCGCACGCATCCCGCGGCTGCGCCAGCGAGGAATCATTATGAGCAAGGTACTGCTGATCTACTATTCGCGAACCGGATACACGGCGTCGATCGCGAAACAGATGGCGCATCTGGATAACTGGGAAATTGACGAAATCCGCGACCTACATCCGCGCAGCGGCCCGCTGGGATTTCTGCGCTCCATGTTAGACGCAATGTTTCGCCGCTTTCCGGCAATCCGTAAAGTTGCTACTGATCCATCCAAATACGACCTGGTGATAATCGGCGCATCCGTGTGGATGAAGCGGCTTTGCTCGCCGGTGCAGACGTATCTCAGGGACCACCGTCACCAGTTTCGAAAAATCGCGTTCTTTTGCACTCACGGCGGGCAAGGTGCCGACGTGGCAATCAAGCAGTGCGGTGAGCTGACCGGCAAGACACCGGTTGCGACGCTGCAGATCACCGATGCTGAAATCGAACAGGCGAGCTACTGGCCGAAACTGGACGAATTCACCCAGCAGATCCGGCGGGAAACCGGCACTTGAGCACCGCTTTGCAGGCCGCAAAGCAGTATCGGGACGCCGTTATAGCTGCGGCACACTTCGGCACATGTTGCCGAGTTTGTTGATGTCAAGAATCTTCACATTGCGGCGTTCGACCTGGATCAGGCCATCGTCCTCGAATTTCGCCAGCACCCGGCTGACGGTTTCGGTGGCGAGCCGCAGGTAGTTGGCAATGTCACGGCGTGTCATTCTGAGGATGAATTCGGTCGCTGAATAGCCGCGCGTGTGAAAACGGTGAGACAGGCTCATCAGGAATGCCGATAAGCGCTCTTCAGCCGTAAAGTCGCCCGACAATGCATTGGAACTGCCGATGTCCTTGCTCATGAGCCTGAACAGCTGGGCCTGCAAACTCGGCATCTGCATGGAAAGATTGGCAATCTGATTGAAACTCAGTTTGCAAACCGCGGCGGTATCGAGCGCGAGTGCGTTGACCTGATGCCGGCGGGGATAGATACCCGCCAGCCCCATCAGCTCCCCGGGTAGATGGAAACCGAGCACATGTTCGCGGCCGGTGTCGTCGATAACATAAGTCTTGAAGCAGCCCGAGCGGACCGCGTAGATCGCCTGGAACGGATCGCCGACACGGAACAGGTGTTCGTCGGCGTGGAGCGGCTGAGACTGCTCTACCAGCGAGTCGAGGCGTTCCATGTCGTCGTGGTTCAACCCCATGGGGAGGCACAACTCCTGCAACGAGCAGGTACTGCAGGTTTTGCGCAGGGCATGGACATCAACACGCGCCTGGGCTTCCGTGGTGCTCATGCGACCGGGACCTCCGTGCTGAATCAGCGTTGGGAATACTAGCGCAGCCGGCTGCTCAAGGCCAGCGGACCGCTCCGGCGAGCGCGGGCGGGTTTTCCCACCAGCCGGGTGTCAAATCACCTTGGAAAAACGCGGTGCGTCCTGAGCATCGGCGATCCGGCTGCTTCTCTTCTGCCGCAGATACTTGTCGAACACCATGGCCACAGCGCGCATCAGCAGGCGTCCGGCCGGCGTCAGCACCAGGTCGTCCCGATTCAACTGCACCAGACCGTCTTCGGCCATGCCTTCCAGATCGCGCAGTTCGGCCGCAAAGTAGCGGTCAAAATCAACGCCGAAATGCTGTTCATAGAGACGATAGGAAACCCGGCCCTGACAGGTGAGTTGCTGCAGCAAGGCGCGGCGGACACGGTCGTCTTCACTCATGATCAGGCCCTTGCTGGTTGCAAGCTGACCCGCGTCAATACGCGCCGAATACTCCGGCAGGCTTTTCACGTTCTGGCTATAAGTGCCGTTCAGCAAACCGATCGCACTCATGCCCATGGCAACCAGATCGCATTCCACACTGGTCGAATATCCCTGAAAATTGCGTTGCAACGTGCCGCGGTGCAATGCATCCACCAGCGAATCGGTCGGCAAGGCAAAATGGTCCATGCCGATGTATTCGTATCCTGCATGGGTCAATTTCTCGATGCTGAGCCCGAGTAACGCCAGTTTGGTTTCCGGGTCCGGCAACGTCTCCGCGGCAATCAGTCGTTGCGCCTTGAACATTGCCGGCATGTGCGCGTAGTTGTAGATTGCCAACCGGTCGGGTCGGGCGCCAATCAGTGTGTCAAGCGTTTCGCTGAACGTCTCCAGAGTCTGATATGGCAATCCATAGATAAGGTCGGCATTGATGGATGTAAATCCCGCCTCGCGGGCCACGCTGATCAGATTCAGGGTATGTGCCTGCGACTGAACGCGATTGACCGCACGCTGAACCTTCTGGTTGAAATCCTGCACACCGAAACTGACACGATTGAATCCGAGACTGGCCAGACCGTGGATGGTATCTGCGGTCACGGTACGCGGATCAACTTCGATTCCGAATTCGCGCTGTGCGCCATTCGAAAGCGAAAAATAACGCCGCAGCACACCCATGAGTTCGCGTAACTCGTCCAACGTCAGCATCGTCGGTGTGCCGCCGCCGAGGTGCAACTGCCGTACGGTGCGGTCGCGGTCGAACAGCGCAGCCTGCATCTCGATTTCCCGGTAGAGCCGCGCAAGATACGCTTCCACCTTGCTGTGATGCCGGGTAATCACCCGCGTACACGCGCAGTAATAGCAGGGACTCTCGCAAAACGGCAGGTGCAGATACAGAGATAACGGAACAGGAATCGGATCGTCGTTGCTGTTACGCGCCGCACTGACGTATTTGGCCGGATCGAAGTCGCCGGTGAATTGCGCGGCGGTGGGATAGGAGGTATAGCGCGGTCCGTTTACATCGTACCGGCGCAGCAGCTCCGGGTCGAACCTGATCGAAGTATCCATGACGCAGCCCTGTGGAATGACGGAGACAGGCTAACGTGATTGCACCTGTTTCGGACTGATCTACATCAAGTCCTGCCGCATTCCAATTTGCCTCCGACCTCGGCCGGTCATGGAGGCTCGGGTCGCCGTCGCTCTGGATCCGGCAGGACTGGACAGCCCCGGACCTGATCCATGTCAATGCCCGGGCTCGCCGGAATACCCTATAAAAAAGCCTGGTACCGAACCGGGCTCGCCCATTCATGAACCCTGTCATCAACCGACTGCTGACCGAACATGCCCACATGCGCCGGATTCTGGGTCTGGTGCGCAGCCAGCTCGACCGGCTCGACCGGCAGGCCCAACCCGACCTGGTGCTGCTCGCGAATGCGCTCTATTACATGCGCAAATTCCCCAGCGTGGTACACCACCCCAAGGAGGAAATCCTGTTCCGGCGGCTCGTGGATGCAGGCGCGCCGGTGGGTCCCGAAGTCGCGCAGGTCAGTAGGCAACATGAGGAAATCTACGCGCTGGAAGACCACCTCATAGAACTCACGCTCGCTCTGCAGAACGGTGACCGGCTGGTGCAGTCGCGACTGGTGGAACTGGGGCGTCACTACCTGGACATCCAGGGGGAGCACAGCAAGGCCGAAGAGGAGTTGCTGTTTCCCCGGGCAGCCGGGTTTCTGAGAGAGGCGGACTGGAAAGCAGTGCGCAGCAAATCGAAACAGATTGACGACCCGCTGTTCGGTAGCAGTGTCACGGAACGCTACCGCTATCTTTATGACTACCTGCTTCGTGAAGCCGCCGACAGCGGCATCCCCGGGGCGTCGCCCGCAGCGGACTGACCTGGAACGTCGCCAGGAAAGATCTTTGATTGCGTCCTGGAAATTGGTGGGCCGTGACAGATTCGAACTGTCGACCAACTGGTTAAAAGCCAGCTGCTCTACCGGCTGAGCTAACGGCCCTGAAAGCAGACGCGGCGGCAAAGCCTGCCGCCGCCGGAAATCCGAGGCGCGCATGATAGCGGAAGCCGCGCCGATCACCAAATTTCAGCGGTAGCGCGTCGGATCGGCAATGCCCGCCTCTCTGAAACCCTCGCGCCGGAGGCGGCAACTGTCGCAGCGGCCGCAGGCACGCCCTTCCGCATCCGCGCTGTAACAGGAGACGGTCATCGCGTAATCCACGCCCAGCGCGACGCCACGCCGGATGATCTCTGCTTTCGACCAGTCAATGAGCGGTGCATGCATACGCAATGACCGTCCTTCCACGCCGGCGCGCGTGCCGAGATTGGCAACCCGTTCGAATGCGGCAATGAATTCGGGGCGGCAATCGGGGTAACCCGAGTAATCAACGGCGTTCACGCCAATGAAAATGTCCTGCGCATCGAGCACTTCCGCCCAGCCGACCGCCACCGCCAGAAATACGGTATTGCGCGCCGGCACGTAGGTGACAGGAATGCCCGCGCTGGGCGACTCCGGGACGGCAATCGTCGGGTCAGTCAGTGCCGAACCGCCGATTGCAGAAAGGTCCAGCGACACCGTTTTGTGTTCCACGGCACCGAGCGCGCCTGCTACCGCGCTCGCGGCGGCGAGTTCCGTATGATGGCGCTGGCCATAGGCGAAACTGAGCGCGTGACAGGCATAGCCCTGGTGACGCGCGATGGCCAGGGTCGTCGCGGAATCAAGTCCGCCGGAAACCAGAACGACGGCGTGTTTCATTGTCAGCTGTGGCCGCCCTATTTTCCCGGCACGTTGCCCCAGAGATATTTGTGCAGCTGGACCTGCAGCCGCACCGGCAATCGGTCTGCCAGAATCCAGTCAGCCAGTTCGCGTGCTTCAAGCTGCCCGTAACTAGGGGAAAACAGGACCTGACAACGGGAATCGAGTCGTGAATCGCGGAGCATCGTTCTGGCCCACTCATAATCAGTGCGATCGCAAATCACGAACTTGACCTGATCCTGCCTGCGCAGTGCCGGAATATTCTCGGGCAGGTTGCGCGCCATTTCTCCCGAGCCGGGTGTCTTGATATCCATTACCCGGATTACCCGCGAATCAATATCCGCAATCGGCAGCGCGCCACTGGTCTCGAGCGATACGTGATAGCCCGCGTCGCACAGTCGTGACAGCAAGGCCGCACAGTTCTTCTGCGCCAGCGGCTCACCGCCGGTGACCGTGACATGACGCGGCGAGTATGCGGCAACGTCCCGCTCGATGTCGGCGAAGGTCATCCAGTGTCCGCCGTGAAAGGCATAGGCGGTGTCGCAATAGCCGCAGCGCAAGGGACAACCGGTCAGCCGCACGAACACTGTCGGCCAGCCGACGCTGTCCGCCTCGCCCTGAATCGAGAAAAAGATTTCCGTAATCCGGAGGCGCTGATCGGCAGGCAAGGCATCGCGGCTTGCCGTGGACGTCGACATGGGCATATTCACTGACCGACTAATGCCCTTCTTTCTTCATCCGATCCAGGCGCTGCTTCGCATACGTCGCTGCCCTGGATTTCGGATACTTGTTCAGCAATGACGTCAGCGTCTTGCGCGCCGCCTTCCAGTCTTTCATTTCATATTGGGCGTAACCCATTTTGAGCATGGCATCCGGCGCCTTGCTGGAGTCCGGATAGTTGTCGACGACGGCCTTGTAGTTGATCAGCGCACCCTGGAAATCGCTTTGCTGGTAATGCGATTCACCCATCCAGAATTCCGCGTTCGGCACCAGCGAACTCTGCGGATATTGCTGGATGAAGGCCGTGAAACCGGCGATGGCGTCGTCGTAGCGGCCCTGCTTGACCAGATTGAAATCCTTCTGGTAATCGCCCTGTTCGTCGCTGCTCGCGGCCGCTGCACCGACGGTATTCGCTCCGGCGTCGCTGCCGGTACCGGCGCTTCCTGCACTCAATTCGAGCTTCTGCAGGCGACGGTCGAGATCCATATACAGATCGCGTTGCTGCTTCTTGCTCAGGTCGACATTGTGCTCCAGTACCTGCACGTCACCGCGCAGTTGCCGCAGCTGATCCTGCAAGTCGTCAATGCGCTGCGACATGCCGGTGAGGCTCTGGTTCCTGAACAGCTGGTCAAGGCGTTCCACCTTGGCTTCCAGCT
>DASSOA010000120.1:0-3299 GCA_035701115.1 Gammaproteobacteria bacterium | reverse complement strand
CCTGAGTTCCGGGACGATCGGCTCGAAGTCATGGCCGTCGGCGCCGAGGCCGTGCAGCCAGATCACGCTCGCCACCGGCTTTGGTCCGGTTTCGAGTTCCACGCATTCGGGCAGATCGGCCATGACTTGCTCCCGTCAAGGTAAGATGGGATTTTATCAGAGCCTTATTCCGCCCTTCCCGACTGCGGCAATCAAAAAGGTCAGCTTCGTATGCAGTTCACTGACAAAGTCGTTCTGGTAACCGGCGCCGCACGCGGCATCGGCCGTGCCTGCGCAGAAGCCTTCGCCCGACAGGGCGGCTGCGTCGCGGTGCATTATCGCGGCAGCCGCGACGCGGCTGAACAGTTGGCAAACACGCTCCCCGGGAAAGGCCACCGCGCCTTCGGCGCAGACCTTGCGGATCCGTCGGCTTGCCGGCAACTCATTGATGCTGTCACGGCGCATTACGGCAGGCTCGACGTCCTGGTCAACAATGCCGGAATCTACGAACTCACGCCGATCCGGAACCTGAGTTATGCCGACTGGCAGGCAACCTGGCAGCGCACGCTCGACACCAACCTCGTCGGGCCGGCAAATCTGTGTTTTCTCGCGGCGCAGGTCATGATGAAACAGGGCCGCGGTCACATCATCAATATTTCCTCGCGCGGCGCGTTCCGCGGCGAACCGGATGCGCCGGCCTATGGTGCGGCCAAGGCGGGACTGAATCAGTTGTCGCAATCGCTGGCGTGGGCGCTCGCGCCGTACAACGTGTTCGTCGGTGTGGTGGCGCCGGGTTTTGTGCGCACCGACATGACGACGGAACTGCTGGACGGACCTCTGGGCGAGGCGATCCGCAACCAGAGTCCACTCAATCGCGTGGCGACGGTGGACGAGATCGCCGAAGCGGTGACACGACTCGCGGCCGACGGCATGCTGTACGCCACCGGCTGCATTCTCGATGTGAATGGCGCGTCCTATCTGCGCAGCTGAGGAGAACGGAATTGAGCTGGATCACGAATGCCGATATCTGGGCTGCGCTGATTACACTCACCGCGCTGGAAATCGTCCTCGGCATCGACAACATTGTTTTCATTTCGATCATTACCGGTAATTTGCCGGAATACCGGCAGGCGGCGGCGCGGCGCACCGGGCTTGCACTGGCTGTGATAACGCGGCTCCTGCTGCTGGGAGCAATTTTCCTGCTGGCAAGGTTTACCGCACCGCTGTTTACGCTGTTCCGGCAGCCGTTTTCGCTGCGTGACCTGGTGCTGATCGGTGGCGGTCTGTTCCTGCTGGCGAAGAGCACCATCGAAATACACGGTGACATCGAAGGCGTGCATGCCGCCGCCGGTAACCGCAGTCCCGGTTCCTTCTACAGCGTGATTGCCCAGATTCTGCTGCTCGATGTGGTGTTCTCGCTTGATTCCGTCATCACCGCGATCGGCATGTCGGACCGCTATGCGGTAATGGCGGCGGCGATCGTGATCGCCGTGGGATTCATGCTGATGTTTGCCGGGGCTGTCAGCCAGTTCGTGCAACGTCATCCGACTCTCAAGATGCTGGCGCTCGCGTTCCTGGTGCTGATCGGTGTGGCGTTGCTTGCCGACGGGTTCGGGCTGCACATACCGAAAGGCTACATCTATTTCGCCATGGCGTTTTCCTTCGGCGTGGAAATGCTCAATCTGCAGTTGCGCAAGCGCCGTGAAGCCTGACGCGATTCCCGTCATCCTGTCCTGGAGCGGCGGCAAGGACAGCGCGCTGGCCTTGCACGCCCTGCAACGGCAGCCGGAATTCGAGGTTTGCGGCCTGCTGACCAGCATCAACGATCATTACGGTCGCGTCAGCATGCATGGCGTACGCGAATCGCTGCTGGACGCCCAGGCCGACGCCATCGGCCTGCCGCTCTGCAAAGTTCGACTTTCCGAACAGCCCTCCAATGAGGAATACGAACAGCGGATGCAGGGCATGCTGGAAAGCGTCAAGTCCCGTGGAATCCGCCATGTGGCGTTCGGCGATCTGTTTCTCGAGGACATCCGGCAATACCGCATTGCGCAGCTGCAGCGCGTCGGGATGCAGGCACTGTTTCCGCTCTGGCAACGACCTACAGAAACGCTGGCGCGTGAATTCATCGCGCTCGGTTTCAGGGCCGTGTTGTGCTGCGTGGACGGAACGGCGCTTGATGAAGCATTCGCCGGGCGTCTCTACGACGATGCGCTGCTGCACGACCTGCCGGCGGGGGTGGATCCCTGCGGCGAAAACGGTGAATTTCACAGTTTTGTGTATGACGGGCCGGTGTTCCGCCGCGCGATTCCGATTCGCACCGGCGAACGGGTCACGCGCGAGCAGCGGTTTCACTTTTGCGATCTTTCTGCAACGGAGGCATGACATGGGCATCTGGTTCAAATCCTTCAGTGTCGAGGAACTCAATTCCTATCAGCAACATACGATGGTCACGCACCTCGGCATCCGTTACACCGAAGTCGGCGAGGATTATCTGAAAGCCGTGATGCCGGTGGACGAACGCACCAAACAGCCGGCCGGCATTCTGCACGGCGGCGCCTCGGTGGCGCTGGCGGAAACGCTGGGCAGTACCGGCGCAAATCTGGTGGTGGATCGATCGAAGAAACTCTGTGTGGGGCTTGAGATAAACGCCAATCACATCCGCGCCATGCGTGACGGCGAAGTGACCGGTACGGCACGGCCGCTGCATATCGGCGGCAGCACGCAGGTGTGGGAAATCAGGATTACGGATCGCGATGAAAAACAGGTGTGCGTGTCGCGCATCACCATGGCGGTGCTGGATCGCGCGGCGTTCCGAAGATAAAACGGCATTTTACGTGTGAATTGTAATGTTCTTGCTCTCGACACGTGCGCATTGTGTTGCTAGCATCATCCGCGGTTCTGAGCTGTGGCAGGCGCGCCCGAACAGCGGATGAACTGCCCGCCCTGCGCCTGGGGAGTGAGGGCTTCTTTTGACGCGATCCACTTGAGTTGCTGATACGCTCTTAACCGAGACATAGCCCGAGACCATGCCCGGTCCAATACCCCACCATCGGAAATGCTGATGCGCTTTGTTGATAGTATCAACAAACGGGGGACCATTACCCCACCATCGGAAATGCTGATACGCTTCTCCAGATTCACGGGTGATTCATGTCCGTAGTTCCGATACCCCACCATCGGAAATGCTGATACGCTTCTCCTTGAGAGCCGTTTTATTTGCTTCTGCGTTCCGATACCCCACCATCGGAAATGCTGATACGCTTCTTCGGGAAATTCAATCCATCACGCCAGGGGTTCCGATACCCCACCATCGGAAA
>DASSOA010000119.1:0-6256 GCA_035701115.1 Gammaproteobacteria bacterium | reverse complement strand
AACTCGGCGTACTGCCGTTCCACAAACCGTCCGTCATCAGGATGGCGTAATTGGGGCGGCACACCAGCTCGGGCGAATCGGTATTCTGCGGATCGTAGGCATAGGGACCGTTGACGCCCATCTGTTGATAGTACTCACCCGCCTGATTCAGTGCGGCGCGTAACGGCGTGCCGCCACTGGCCGGCAGGTGAGAGAGCCAGCTGAAGAAATCGGTGCGATGCGTCTTCTGCACGCTGCTGCTGTTGTCGGTGAAGGTGCCGATGCGGTTGTCGAAGCTGTCGCTGTTCGACCAGTCATCGCAGCCGCTGCTGTAGAAACCAGAACAGTGGCCGCTGCCTGCGCCGGTATTGCTGTTGCCGTTGGGTAAGTCCTGCCACGCCACGCGGTAGGTCTGGTCCAGGCTGCTGAAAGCGAGGTTCGCGCCGGATACCGTGGTCAGGTTGCGGATCCGGTAAAACGAGTACCAGATGGCGAAATTCTGGCGCTCGTCGGTGCCACCGGGGCCGGACGTCGAACTGACGGTGTGTTCGGTATAGCAACTGTCGTCCGTCAGCGTGGGTGCGTTGCCATCCGCACAGTTTCCGCTGGCGTCGCGGTTGTCGTAGGTGTAGTAAAACGCCGCCCCCGGATTATGACGGTTATCGCAGCTGAATGAGCTGCCGCCCCAACCGCTTCCATAATCGAAATAATTGCAGCTGTTGACTTCATCGTTGGAAGTCCTGCCCGGCGTGTATTGCACCGTCGCCTCGTAATCGGTGGAGAGATCAACCGTTCCCAAAGAGGGTACATAGCCATCGATATATGCGGCGGTGAAACTGGTGGTAAGGGGTGTCTTGCCATCGGTGGCGTTCGGCGGCGTATAGGTGACCGTCGGATCGTAATACAGCGGATTGAAGGCGCTGGACTTGAAGTGGAACGTATCGGGTATGTATATACTGCTCACCGGATACCATGCCGGTCCGGAAACATACGGCGAGCCGTAGCTGTAGGTCGTGACGGTCTGATACTGATCGCAGACAAAAACCCGCTTATACCGCCAGCCAACTTTCTGGTATTCATAATGTCCGCTTACGCACTGCTGCGTCTGACTGGAAGACAGTGTCGGGCAATTGACCATGCAGAGAACCGTCGCGCTGCCGTTGCCACCGAGCGCATCGGGCACATAAGCCCAGGCCATGGATCCTGAATTGTCGAGCGTGAGGATAATGTTGGGCGGCACCTGTGTCGTGACGAACAGGGGGATCTGCGAGATGTTGTCGGCCATGCCGCGTTGCGGCGAAAAAGCGGCGAGACTCAGCAGCAACACACCAAGAAATGTCAGTGATTTGTGGAATTTATGCCCATTCATAACGTTCTCCCAGCTGCCGTTTGAGGCTGAGCTGTCAATTGCTGCGCTCGTAAGTTGATTCGAGGACCACAATGGATTTGCCGCTCAGACCAACGCCGCGTGCGAAGACTTCATAGATCGGTACGGTCTGGAGTGGCTGATCCGATGCCAGGCTGCTGCCGGTGGCTTGTGAAGTCATGGTGGTTTGCACGATGAAATAGCGCGGCGGGGATGCCGGCGAAGGGTCGAGCGTGCCGCTGTATTCCTTTGAATTGGTATCGTCCCAAACTGTGCTCGAATCGGTCGCGTATTCGACGAAATCGTTGTTTGCGTTCACGCTTGACGTGGCGGAGTCAAAATATCCGCCCGTGTTGTTGAACGAACCGGTGGATGCGCTCGACAGGTCGCTTTCCCCGCTGCGCAGCGCCGCTTCCGCTGCTTCGAAGGCGACCACGTTGTCGCGCTGATTCGCGGTCATCTTTTCCTCAAGCGAGGTTGACGTTGTTGCGGCCAGGCCGACCAGAGTCAGCACCAGAAGGAGTATCAGGGTGATCACCAGCACCACGCCGCCCTGTCTCGGTGCGGAACGGCCGGGAAATGTACGAATGCAATTCATGGCAGCATGTTCCTCAGCGCAATTGTCTGAACGAAGGTTCTGCGAATCCTGCGGTCAATCGGCGTGGTAACGGTTACGCCGTTGAGGTCGAAGCTGGGCGCCGTCGCGGGGGCGGCGTCAGCCACCTTGTCATCACTGCGCGCGAGCAGCGCGATACGAACCGCGACCACGTTGTTCCAGTCGCCATTGGCATTCACCGTACTGGCGCTTACGAAGCGGTTGGGAACGTGATCCGAATCGGTGTCCACACCGTAGAGTATCTGCATGTTCTCGATGTCCGGAACCAGTTCCGTCGGGGTGTCGAGTTGGCCATTGCTCGCAAGTTCCACCTGAAACAGCGCAGGCGTCTGGTCGGTTGAGCTCAGGCCGATGAAATAGACATAGGTTTGGGCGGCACTGACGCGTGATCCGTCGTTGTAGGTCCCGCTCCATCCGCCGTTTCCGGGGCTGGCCGAATCGGCATACGTCAACGGCCCGCTGCCGCCGCTGTTGCCGGTGATCTGGAACAACGTGGCTTTTTCGCAGTCGGAAAGAATGGCAAGTTGGCCGACCGTAAAATCAGTGACGTCGGAGGAAGGAATATAGATACCGGTGGTCTGGTTGTACGTCCCGCTGCCGGCCGGGTTGTCGACAACTGGGACGTTGTCGGCGGACGCTTCATGGACGACCAGGATGTCGCTGTTGGTGAGCGCCAGGCCGCTGATTGTGGAATAGATGGATTGTGCACTTGCGGAATCGACTGCGGGCGTCCAACTGGCGGCACCCTGGCCTCCGCTGGCTGAGGCGAGCGATTGACTGGCAGTCAACGTGATGCTGTCATTGATATCGGTGCCGACCGCATCGTAGCCAATCACTGTCGCTGATGTGGGGTCGGCAACCCCGGATCCGGATACCGAGTAATCGTAAAGTGGATTGCCCGTGGCTCCTGTGATGATGCTGGTTGGGTTGGCCTTGCGGGGCGTGACGCAACCTTCGAATCCGGCCATGCGTACGACAGGCTCCAGAAAACTCAAGGCAAAACGGCCGTTTTCCTGCACCTGCGCCAGCCCCGTATCGCTGCTGTAGGATTTCTTGCTGGTGAGATACACGGATATCACGCCGGCGGTGAGAATCAGGCCGATGATCAATGCCACCATCAATTCAACCAGGGACAGACCCTGCTGTCTGTCCGGCAATAGTGAATGGACACGCAGGTTCAATTTGTGAGTGTTCATAGTGCGGTGGTGACGGTTAAGTGAGAAGGCGCGGGGTTGGACGAGCTGCTGGCTTCGCCGAGCGCCTGCTGAGCGCGGGCATCGTTCCATTGCACGGTTACGGTGACCTGCGTCATATTGCCGACAGTTGCCGTGGTTACACTGCCATCCCCGGACGGCAAATCGTTGGCCAGTTCCTGTTTCCACTCATAAAGATCGAAGTTTGCAATATCGGCCGGCGTGCAATTCGCGCTTGATCCCAGGCAGGATGTGTTGGTAGCGGCCTGACCAATCGCAATGTTGTAGCTGTTTACGCTGGTGCGATTGGCGCGCATCCGGTCGAGAATGTTGTAAGTCAGAGTCGTTGCCTGGGTACGGATATAGGTGCTGCCACTGCTTTTCAGCGAGACGCTGATCATGCCAGCGATGCCAAGCAGGCCGACGGACAAAATCACCAGCGCTACCAGCACTTCAATCAGCGTAAAACCGGCGGAGCGGCGCGTCACAGAAATTCGATGTGTGGTGGTCATCATGTTGGGCAACTCAACGCAGTTCCATCCGGCGCTTGGCCGACGGTTTGTGAGGCTTTGGCGATTCCGGTGCTGGTCAGGCTGAGAGACCGCGCGAAGCTGGCACCACGCGAATCGCACAGCGTGAAGAGGCCACTGGTCGAGCTGGTGCCATTGGCTTTGAAGGTAAAGCTGCTGCCGATGCCTGTATTGCGGAGCGTGTCGCTGCTGTCCAGTGCGCCATGCACCCGCAACGGCGTGCCCGCGGTGGCATAGACAATCCAGCCCTGAGTCCAGTCGCTGCTGTTGCAGCTGCTGCTGTCGCTGCTGGCGCAGACGGTAATGACCGCGTTCTCACTGATGGCCTCGGAGCGCGCGTATATGAGGGTACCCAGCAGTTCGTTGATCGCGGCGACTTGCCGGTTGTCGGCGAACGTGGTTTTGAAACTCGGGATGGCCACGGTCAACAGGATGCCCGCAATGGCGAGCGTGACCATCAGTTCGAGCAGGGTGAAGCCGTGTTCGTTTTTCATGCCGTACACTATAGACAAGCCCCTGCGACCGGGCAGCTGTGGCGCGACGGGCGTGCAAAATCCAGCGACGAGTGGCACTAAAGAGCCAACCCCATGAGCCAGCGTGAGTTTTTCCAGGACGGGCCGAGCCTCGCCAACCAGTTCGAGGACGACCGCCTGTTGCGTGCCTGGCTCGACGCCCACCTGCCTGCGGCGACCCTGGCCGACATCCGCCCGGGCCTCGCGCGGCTGGGCGGGCGTGCTGCCGGCGACATGCTCGCGATGGCCGCCGATGCCGAGGCGCATCCGCCCCGGCACGTGCCTTACGACGCCTGGGGGCGGCGTATTGACCATATAGAAGTAGCGGCAGGCTGGCAGGCGCTGCACCGGGTGGCGGCGGAAGAAGGTATTGTGGCGACGGCCTATGAGCGCCGGCAGGCGGCCTGGTCCCGCGTCCATCAGTGCGTCCGACTCTATTTATATAACCCTTCGTCCGCAATCTGTTCGTGCCCCATGGCCATGACCGACGGCGCGGCCCGGCTCATCGAGCTTTACGGGGGCGACACCTTGAAAGCGCAGGTGCTGCCACGCCTGACCAGCAGTGATCCGGAGCGGATGTGGACCTCGGGCCAGTGGATGACCGAGCGCACCGGGGGCTCGGACGTCAGCGGCACCAGCACGGAGGCGCGGCGCGACGGCCACGGCTTCCGGCTGCACGGCACCAAATGGTTCACTTCGGCAACCACCTGCGAGTTCGCTGTGACGCTGGCACGCGATCCCGAGGCGGATGGCAAGCTCAGCGTATTCGGCCTTGAACTCCGCGACCGCGATGGCCGCCTGCACAACATTTTTCTGCATCGGCTGAAAGACAAGCTCGGCACCCGAGCTTTGCCGACCGCGGAACTCACCCTGCAGGGCACGCCGGCCGTGCGAATCGGCGAACCGGGCAGGGGCGTGCGCACCATTGCCACGGTGCTCAATATCACGCGTCTCTACAATACCGTCTGTGCAGTGAGCTACATGCGCCGGGGTCTCGCATTGGCTCAGGATTACGCGGGACGCCGGCGCGCGTTCGGCAAGCTGCTGAAAGATCAACCGCTGCATCGCGAAACGCTTGCCGATCTCGAATGCGAATTGGCGGCTGCGTTTCATCTGGCGTTCGAACTGGCGACACTGGTCGGCCGCGAAGAGACCGGCGTTGCAACCGACAGCGAAATTCTCCTGCTGCGTCTGCTGACGCCGGTTGCCAAGTTGTATACCGGCAAACAGTCGGTGGCCGCCGCGAGCGAAGCGCTGGAAAGTTTTGGCGGGCAGGGATATATCGAAGATACCGGCTTGCCGTCGCTGTTGCGCGACTGCCAGGTGCTCTCGATCTGGGAAGGCACCACGAATGTGCTGTCGCTGGATGTGTTGCGGGTGCTGGAAAAATCGGATGCCTTTGTAACGTTCGTCGCGGACACGCGAAACCGCGCGGAATCGCTCAAGCTCCCGGAACTGGCCGCCGAACTCGACGACCTCATGCGCGCACTTCTGCGCGCGGGAAAATGGCTTGACGAAGCGCGGCAAGCAGGGCGCGAGATGATGGAAGCCGGTGCGCGCCGCTTTGCCTTCAGTCTGGCGCGAATCCGCATCGGGTTGCTGCTGGCAGAGGCGGCAGGCAGTGGCGTTATAGATATTGACGTTGCACAGCGCTGGTACCGGAAACGACTGGCGCTGGTGTGACAGGCAAGCCACCATCGTTGATTTTCATGCCGGGCATCCAGCGGCACTGACGAGCCTCAAAACAACAATATCAATGAGCGGTGACGCTTGACGGACCAGACCTATCATTATTCATTGCGGCGGGACTACGTGCTGTGGGCGCTGATCGCCGTATTGCTCGGGCTGTCGGTTGCCATGCCGGACCGGATGTCACGTTTCCGGCACTGGTGCACTGGCCGACGATTCAAACGCTGCTTGGCCTTTTGATTCTGACCAAGGGACTTGAGTCGTGCGGCGCGCTGCTGTTGCTGTCTGCGCGGATCGCGACGCATATCCGCAATGAGCGAACGCTCGCGCTGTTCCTGATGGCGCTCTCGGTGATCCTCGCCATGATCATG
>DASSOA010000118.1:0-30355 GCA_035701115.1 Gammaproteobacteria bacterium | reverse complement strand
CCCCAGCCGGAACATCTATATAAGGTAAGCCGCGGCGACAGAGCGATCTGTCACCGGGCGATTTATGGTCAAATTAAGTCTAGCTCAAAATCCTGTCTCAAAAGCTGAATGTGACGTCAACCCACACTTGAGAGGCATTCTTGACCGCAGTCGGGTCCGATGGCCCGGATCCCGGTCTGGCGCCGCCGTTCAGCCTTGCCCATTGAAGATTGGCCGTCATCGTACCCGGCCAGGTAAATTCAATACCGACACCGTTTCCTGCGGCGGTAAACCGCTTTGTTGAACTATTTACCGGTTTGTTGAGCAGTCCTACGGCTGCATCGGTAAAGATGCGGAATCGCAGGACTTCACCCCAGGTGTATCCGCCAAAGGCAGCCTTGCCCGCAAAACCGGGGGCGCGAACGCTGTATTCAAGGGAGGCAAAAGCCGCCGTATCCACCAGCGTCTGCGATGTGGGCAAGGCCCTGACGTTGTCCGACCCGCCAATCACATACTGTTCCAGTGAGGACAGCAGATCCGGCGAATATTGCCCGTTGAACCGGAACAACAGCCCCTGGTTGCTGGGGAGATTTTTATACAGCTGATAGTTCAACGTCAGCCGGGTAAATTCCGGTGTTGCAGGCGTATTGTCCGAGCCAGTACGACTCGGCGGAGGGTTCACCTGCTTATTCAATATCGCCGAGTTGCTCGGCACCCCGAGTACCCCGGGCAACCCGCGTTCGAGGCGGATATAGCTCGTCGAAATGGTGCCTGCACCCGAGTCGATGCTGTCATAGTTGAGTTGGGCCCCAAGCACCGCCAGATCATCGCGTCCGATTACTCGACCGAAGAACTGCGTATCCGCCCTTTTTCTGCTCAGGTCAATTGTGCCAATGATGTTGCGCTCGCGACTGCGCAGGAATGCGCGTTGCAATGACAGCGTCGCTATCTTGGAAATGCCTCCGATGCTGCCAGGCGCAAAAGACGAGCCGGTTACATCGAACGAATTGCGGCTCAGATCAAGTGCCCAATTATTACTGGCACTGAAAAACGGATGCGCGTATCGCACATCGCCGAAGGTGGAATTGGACGGTGAAAATGTCTTCAATGCCGTGACACTGAGTAAATCAGCATCTCCGGTAGGATTATTCCAATCCACCGATCCGATCAGGCGTTTCTTGCCGGTAAATTCAGTACCCTGGTTATCGGCACGGACACTTCCATCGAATCGCCGCTCCTTGTTTACGTTGATAACGATATCGGTGGTACCGACGTCTGGCCCGGGCTTGAAAACGCCCGATGCGCTCAGTCCGGGGTATTTGGTCAACGTCAACAGCGCGTTTTCGGTTCGCGTCACCGTCACCAGATCGCCGATCAACGGTTGAAACGGCCGCGTCAATACCGGCTTGGAATACTCCTTGTTACCGACTACATCTATATGCGCCAAGCGGCCTTCCAGCACTCTGATGTGGACCACTCCGTCCTTGACTTCTTGTGCGGGCACAATGGCGCGGGCCAGAAAATAGCCGCGATCGTGATAGTACTTCGTCACCACATCGGCAACCTGCTGTAGTTGGCCGATTGTCAGTCCTTGCAGACGCTGCAAACGTTCAAGCTGCAACTGCTGTATGAATTGCTGATACTGACGCTGCTGTTCTTCCGGCGAGGCGGTCTTCACCGCGCCCTGCATGAATTTGATGATCTTCTGTTGTTCTTCCGGGGTAAACCCCTCCGGTCCTTGTTCGGAGAGCCCCTCTTTCTTGAGGCGGGTCGCTTCCAGCAAGGACTCAAGCTGAGTAAATCGCTGGTCAACCTGGTGCTGGATTTCTTTCGGGTCGATGCCGGCACCACGGTCGCCAATAACGCCCGTGATTACAAATTTCTTGACAAAGACCCGGGCTCCCTCGTCAGCCCCCAGCGGCCGCTCATAAACGGGTGGCACTGAAAGGTCCAGATTGCTGCCGGGAACCGGAATGCTGGGTGGGGGGAGCACCGGCTGAGCACCACCCGGTTGTGCCCCACCCGGAAGAGGGGGCGGTGGCGGTAACGGAGGTGGGGCAGCCGAACCGGATGCCATGACAGGAGCCAGCGGCACTGCCAGGCTGGATAGCGGCAACCATGCCACCAGAACGGCCGCCCAGACGAGATTGTGGTAAAACCTCCACGCGGACGTATTTCTGGCCTGCATTGCTATCCCTTAAATCTTGATCTTGGCGACTACGCCGAATCTGGCCTGAACCAGTCGAGAGATGACTAAACCCCGCGGGGAGAAAGATAGCTTGCGACACAAGGGTTTGCAACAATTATGTAAGATATATTTTGGCTCGGTGGCCGGCGTCGTCGGACCATCGCCAAGATTCATATTTTGCATTAATGTGCCCCACAAGCATCGAACTGTTATGTAACATTGTCCTATTCTTAACGCAGTAGTTTGAGAAGGCACTCAGTCGGTATCGGCATACCCGTTCTCAGGCTTCAAGGGCCGCTGGACTGGGGCATCGACACCCATATATTTATAAGGTTTGTATTGGAACCCGGGGGCCGGCGGCAACACATGAAACAGACGTCACAGTCATTGCGCTGGAATTCCCGCGGAATTACCAATGTTGGCGCGGTGCGAAAAAACAACGAAGACGCATTTCTGCATCGTCCGGATTTGGGTGTATGGGCAGTGGCCGACGGCATGGGCGGTCATGCCGCCGGGGATGTCGCGAGCGGCATGCTCGTTGAGCAGCTCACGCAACTGCCACCGGATGGCAGCCTTAATGACCTGATTGACGCCGCCGAAGACTCGCTCCTCACCGTTAACAGAAAGCTCCTCACCCTGGCGCTTGATCAAAAGGAACGTACGATCGGCACCACTGCCGTGGTGCTTTTGGCCAAAGGGCGCCATGCAGCCTGTCTGTGGGCAGGAGACAGCCGGTTGTATCGCATCCGGGGCAAGCAGATCGGACAGTTGAGCCAGGACCACGCAATGGTTGAGGATCTGGTATCGAGCGGCCTGCTTTCCCGCGAGGAGGCAGCCGGGCATCCGCAGGCCAACCGCATCACGCGCGCCATCGGCGCCATGCCCAGCCTGTTCGTGGACATTGAACTGTTTGCACCGGAACCCGGCGATATCTACCTGCTCTGCAGCGATGGTCTTTACAAGGAAATGTCGGACGCAGAAATTGCCAAAACGCTGAAGGGAAATGAGCAGGCCGTGGACAAATTGATCGAACTCGCGCTCGAACGCCACGCACGTGACAATGTGACTGTGGTCGCCGTGAAATTCAATTGAACAACAATGCTGCAGGAACGCTGTACCGCGTGGCACCAGGAGATGGTAAGTGACCGAATTTGAAAAATTACTGGAAGATGTCATGCATGGCAGCAGTAACCTGTCGCCAGTTCGGACATGGCTTGATAAGAACCTCTCCTCTCCGGGCTGCGATCACGGCGCGTTGCTTGAAATTGTCGAAAAGGCCCAGGAACGGGGTCTTTCACTGCCAGTCGCACACGTGCTGCGTACCCACATCGAAGCGGCAAAACCTGCCGCCGACGATTTCCCCTTTCAGCTCGAGCCTGCACCCGAGCTGGAGCAGGACAAACCCTCCACCACGGAAAAGACAGTCGTTACTTCACCACCGGCAAATTCCGACAAGACCCAACTTACTTTGCCCCCCGATCCGGACAAAACCCAAATCACCAGTCCCGGGCGGGACGCTACCTTGCCAGGTAACGAACGCACCCTGCGCGGCAATTCCGGGCCAGTGTCGCCCAGCCCGCAAAATGCCGACGCCACCATCAAGTTGAGCACTTCCGGGGGCAGAACCGTCGTTACTCAAACGGACCATCAGACTGGTCAGGACGACGTAACCACTCAGACTCACGGGCAGCGTGCCACTGACGGCGAATACGATCCGTTCGCGATCGACAATTCACCGACAGCGGGACGAAGCGGCACAACCGGCTCCAGCTGGAAAACGAGCACGGGACTCAAAGCAACCGGTGGTGCTGAAAACCTGGGCGCCGGGTCAGTACTGAAAGATCGCTTCGAGCTCATCAGTGTGCTCGGCGAAGGCGGCATGGGCAAGGTCTACAAGGCTCGTGACCTGCTCAAAGTCGAGGCCAAGGACAAAAATCCGTACATCGCCGTAAAAACACTGTCAGGTGACTTCAAGCAGCACCCGGAATCATTCATTGCCTTACAACGTGAGTCCAGCAAGGCGCAGCGTCTCGCTCACCCGAATATCGCAACGGTGTTCGACTTCGACCGGGATGGCGGCACGGTCTACATGACCATGGAATTGATGGAAGGTGAAGAGCTCGCCAGATATATCAAACATCTTCCGGCGGGGGGCCTGCCGGTTGCCGAGGCGATGAATCTGATCAAGCAGCTGTGCGACGGGCTATCGTACGCACATTCAAAGGGGCTGGTGCATTCGGACTTCAAACCAGGCAATGCCTTTCTGCTGAAAGACGGAACCCTCAAGTTGCTGGATTTCGGCATCGCGCGCGCGTCAAAAACCAAACTTGACACATCTGGTGAAACCACGGTTTTCGACCCCGGGCAGCTGGGCGCGCTCACGCCCGCATATGCCACGGTCGAGATGTTCGATGGCCAGGACCCTGACCCACGCGACGATATTTATGCACTGGCATGCGTCAGCTACGAGCTGCTGACGGGAAAACATCCGTTCAACAAATTGTCTGCACCAAAGGTACTGGAAAAAGGCCTCAAACCGGTTCCCGTCAACAAGCTCAACAAGCGGCAAAATCGCGCCTTGATGCGCGCCCTTGCACTGAAGCGGGATGATCGCACGTCCTCAGTGGAGGAATTCTGGGAAGACATCCGCCCCAAGAAAAGCTACGTCAAACAGTACGCAATCGGCGGCACAATCGCCATCGTCGTCCTTGTCGCGCTCGGATACAAGCCGGTTGTGGACTATCTCCACACCCGCCGCAACAACCAGATTACGGCACAGATCGAATCGGGAGCAATCAGCGTTCCGCAGGGTCTGCAACTCATAAAGGAACTCGACAAGGATTCCCAGCGCTACATTCTTGATAACGCCAAGGACCGGATAATCAAATACTTTGAGCAGCAGGCTGAATCCGAGGTAGACGACACCAAGGGCAATTACAACTTTGCGGCTGCGCTCAATGAAATCGACAAGGCCACCGGCTATTATTCGGATTCGGCGGAGCTGGCCCAGGAAAAGGCTTCACTGAATAACAGACTCGCCACGCTGCTGGTCAACATGAATACGCGGTTCCAGGCAGACCTCAAGAGCGGCAATCTGATGCCGCGTGAGGGCCAGGACATAACCGATACGATCAAGATTGTCAGGGCCGCAGCACCGACAAGCCCAATGCTCAACAACGCCGTGCTGATCGGTCATTACGCCGACATGATCCGTCAGTACGCCAAAACCGGCGATTACAAACAGGCCAGCGATGTTCTCCAGGTTGCTCTGAGCTACGCCCCAAAAGATGCCGACCTCCTCAACCTGCAGGATCAGGTCAAGGTCGAACTGAAGCGGGAACAGGATGCCCAGCTGATTGCGCAGCTTGAAACGCAAATCAAGACCGCAATTCCCCACCTGCAGTCTCTGGACGATTATGACTCGATCAGAACAGCGATGCTGAAACTGGAGGCTTTAAGCCCCGCGGATGCGATTCTCCAGAAACTGCACGATCCGCTTAATTCGGCACTGCAGAGTGCCTTGAATGATGCCGCTCAACAAAAGCAGTGGGACAAGGCAGAGAGCATACTATTTACCTACTCTCATCTGCTTTCAGTCACCGAACTGTTGAAACAGCGCCAGGCACTATCGCAGGTTGAAGTCCAGGCGGGTTATGTCCCCGCCAACATGCAGCAGCGGCTGCAACAGGTACAACAGCATCGTGATGCAATCGCGAAACTCCTGGCAAACGCAAAATATGACAGTGACTGGGACGCGCAGCTGCTTGGAACATTCCAGGAAACAATCGCGCTTCTGCAACCCAATGACATGACCTGGTTTGACAGTCTGCGCAACAGCATTGCCCAGACCTACATAAAACTGGCCGAGCAGATGGCGCAACAGGATAGATTTGAAGCGGCAAACAACCTCATTGCGAATGGCAAGACATATGCGCCAGACTATCCGGAGTTCGGACAAGCTGAACAAACCATTGCCCAGGCGCAAACCACCTTCCAGAAACAGCACGCTGAACGCCAGCGCCTGGCTCAGATCAGCAATCTGGAGAGCACATTCCAATTGCAGGTCAATGCGGGCCAGATCAATGACGCCAATACAACCTACGCCGCGTTGCAGCAACAACTGCCTGCCAACGACAAATTCTTCACGGAAACCGCGCCACAGGAATATGCACTCGGTTATCTGCGGCTCGCACAAAACAGTGCCGTTAATGGGGATTACAAGCATGCAGTCGCATTTGTGCAGGCCGGCCTGAAGTACCAGCAGCTCGACGATTTGAAGAAAGCGCTCACGGAATACAGCAACCAGGCGCAGCGGGCAGCTTTGTTGGCATCAGTTGACACCATACAGGCGTCAGGCATGTCTGACCTGAAAGCCGGCCTTGACAAGGTTGAACAACTTTTTCCGAAAGAACAGTCAAAAATTGCTGACAGCCTGATGAAGAAACTTGCACAGCATATTGAGGACCTCAAAAACACGGGCGATCTGGTGACCGCAAACGACCTGCTCAGCGCAGCCAAGCAGACATTCACCGACAGCCAGCTGATCCAGAAGATCACCCTGCCCAAGCCGCAACTGCCGTCCAAGTTTGCCAAATTGGGACGCGCGGCAATGGCTCAAAATGACCTTTCCAAAGCGCAGGAATTTCTGGATCAGGGACAAAAGCAGGAGCCAGGAAACGCCGATCTGGAGGCATTCGGAAATCAGCTGCAGGCAGCCGAAGCGAAGGCCAATCAGTATTACGTCGCCTATCAGCGCTACATGCAGACCGGCCAGGCGAGCCAGGCGAAAGAATACCTGGCCTACGCAATGCGTCTCTGGGCGGATAATCCAACCTATCAGGCGGAATACAAACGGAGCTTTGCGACTGCTCAAACTGCGACCCAGAGCAGCAATGGCGGCAAACCATGCACTGCTGATCTTGCCGGCTACGGCCGGCAAGGTCGCGCTGAATGTTACGACAAACTCGGCAGCGCTCGCGGCCCGGTCCTTGTTGTTGTTCCCGGCGGAAGTGGAGTTCAGGCATTTGCTATCGGTAAATATGAAGTGTCGGTTGGACAGTGGAACGAATATTGTCGCAACAGCGGCCAATGCAAGCCTTCCGCCGGCGATGCGGGCCTGCCCATCACCAATGTTCCCTACAGTGAAATCAAGCAATACATTGCCTGGCTCTCTGACAAGAGCGGCGAGCATTACTACCTGCCAAGTTATCAACAGTGGAAATATGCGGCCAGTGCCGGTGGCACCGATACAAACCGGGACTTTAACTGTCAGGTCACGCTGGGCGGACAGATTATCAAGGGCCTGTCCATGGTGAATACAGAAACGGGCCGCGCCAATGCGTGGGGTCTGACCAACTACGTCGGTAACGCTCAGGAGCTAGTCAGTGATGGTGGCAGTCTTGAAGCGGCCGGCGGTGACTACCAGGATGCGCTTTCGCAATGCAGCACCAGTCTCCTGCGGCCGGACAATGGCGCACCCGATGCTCTCACCGGTTTCCGCGTCGCCAGAGATCTCGACAAGTGAGCGCTTCTCCTGTCCGAGAACTTGCCCGCCGCCACGCCGCAGGCGAATTGAGCCTGGAGGAATATCGCGCCCGTCGGCACGAGTTGATCGACGATATAGTCAGCGGCAAGACCCCGCTGATCTATGACCAGCACAAGCCGGTCAGCCGCTCCGCGGCCATGCACACCAAATCGCTCAGGCCGGCAGTGATTGGTGGTGCCGCGCTTGTCTTGGTGCTCATCGTTGGTTCAGCACTCTGGTTGCTGCTACCGCGTCATCAAGCAAGTCGTGCCGCGGAATCTGCGGCCGGTCACTCTCGCGCAACCGTACAGGACGCTTCGCCCGGTTCACTGCTGATACAGACGTTTCTGCACAACAACGACTGGAGCGCCAGGAACGTTCGAAATTTTGTAGATCAGTGGAACAGTCTGCCCCAGGTAGAACGGGAAAATGCCAGGAAGGATTACCGCTTCCCCCGGCTTGCCTCCGAGTTGCGGCAACAGATTGTTTCGCAGCGCGCAATGGCCGGCTTGACTCCCGGTTCAGGCGACACGGAAGCTCAGCTTGCAAGTCTGCAAGTCATGGCAAGTACGCTTGGAGTCAAACCCGAGGAGTGAAACCGGTCAAACGGAATCTTTAAGTCTATTCTTCAGATTGGAAAGAGATGGCGTCCGGTGATTCCGGAGGCAGGCGCTGGCCAAGTGCAATGATTCCGGTACCCTTGATGGGATAGTTGTCGCGTCTGACGAACAACTCCTCACCGGTTGAGGTGCGCACATAGGTACCGTTGATGCTCTGATCCACCAGCACGAAATTGCCTTTGCGGTATTCCACCCTCGCGTGAAGACGCGATATGAGCGTGTGCTTTACAACCAGATCGTTCTCTTCGGCCCTTCCCATCACGACCGAGGGATTGGCTTCGCTGATTTCTGCCTGCTGATCCCTGTACCGCAACAAGAGCCGCGCTTTGCTGCGCGGTGCTGCGCTGGACGCCCAGGACGTTGCCATGCGCGTCACGTCTTCGCGCTGCCAGATCAGCTCAATCATGTCGATTTCGTCACGTTTGCCTTTGACCACTGCCCGGTCAATCTGACGGGTCGAAGCCTGCCAGGCAGGTGACAAGTGGGCGACCGTGCCGGCCGTGGTCAATATCTGACCTGCTTTGGCTTGGCCCGCCATACGTGCGGCGGTATTGACGGCATCGCCATAAACATCGCCATCCGCCTCGACGATTACCGGGCCGTAATGAAAGCCTGTGCGTATCTGGATGCTGCGGCCTTCAACTACCATGCTGTTCGAAATGCGCTCCTGCATGGCACTGGCGGCGTCTGCCGCGGCATCGGGGGATTCAAACACCGACATGGCTTCGTCCCCGATCGTCTTGACGACCCGGCCGGATTGCCGCTCGGTTTCCTCGCGCATGATGGCGACGCAATTCCCGACGGTATCCCGTGCGGTCGTATCGCCCATGGTCTCGTACAGCTTGGTGCTGCCGCAGACATCCGCGAAAAGAATAGTGAGTTTTGTTTCCTTGACCATCGCCTGCTTCAGGACGAACCCCCGACCCCGCCGCCCCGGTAAACGGGGCCGGCAACTTATTTACCAATATACCATGAGACGCCGCGGAACAGGCCCGTACCGGCGGTCAAGGCTGCGCCACCAGATAGGCGATCCATGCCGGATCAGCCTCGCCCCGCTCCACCAGTTCAAACTCGCCGGTCCCTTCTCCGGTCTCGGTATCGGTGCCTTCCAGATAGACCCGAACCGACGAAAAGCCGGCCTCGAGCAAAAGTTCCCTGAGTTCCGGCAGCGTCCAGAGGCGCCAATGATAGGTGAACGCCCGGTTCAAGCGTGATCCATCCGGAAACGCAAAATGGATATAACAGGTCGTGTCCCCGGACACCGGGTCGTAGTCGGCCTGGTCCCAGATGTACGTGAATCGTCCCAGATCGTCCCGTTCCCGCATTTCGACATAGGCGTCAGATCCGCCATACGCATCAATGAGAAACAGCCCGTCTGCGCTCAGACTTTCACGGGCACGCCGGAAATACCGCCTGAGCGTGGCGCGCTCCTTGAATATCCAGTAGCTGAAGTTGAATGCAAGCAGCATATCAACCGGCCGGGTGCGGGCCTTCAGAACGTCCTGTTGCACAAGCTCGATGCGCTGGCGTGCCCCGGGGCTGAGTGTCGCCAGGTTGTGCATACGCCCCCATTCCAGTACATCGGCATCGAGATCCACGCCGACTGCGGTGCGCTTTGAATAACGGCGCACCCACTCACAGGCAGCCAGCGCCGTACCGCAAAAATCTTCACGCAGACTTATGGGCGCCCGTCCGCGAATATCGCGAAAAATACGGTCAAGAAAGCCCACTTCCCAGCCGACGTCCTGAACCGACCTCTGATACAAGTCGTGCTTGTCGGCCCGGCTGGCCATAGTGATCTTGCGCCGGGATGGCGCTGAACGATTGCGTCGGCTCATGGGATCTGTGCTGTTAGCCGGCGTAACGCCGTGCGGAACGATATTGTAACGGATCAAGCCAGGGATTCGGACCTTGACGGCCATATACGATGCGGAATGCACCGCTGATCATGCCGCATCCGGAACCAGCGTCAGTGCGTCCGTGAGCATACCCACCCCGGCATCCGGTTGATGCCCCCATTCGCTGAGAGCCCGACGCCAGCGCCGTGCACCGGGCTGCCCCTGATACAGGCCAAGCAAATGCCGTGTGAGGCGTGCCAGCGGAATGCCCGCCTTCAGTTGCGAAACGACATAGGGAATATAGGCGTTGACGATGTCCTGCCGCGACGGCACCGCCACAGACGAATCAAAAAAGCGCCGGTCAACGTCGGCAAACAGATAGGGATTGCTGCACGCTTCGCGACCGATCATGACGCCATCCAGCCCGTCCAGATGATGCTCCATCTCGTCCAACGCGCGAATTCCCCCGTTGATAATGATTTCAAGAGATGGAAAATCAGCTTTGAGCCGACGCACCACATCGTATCGGAGTGGCGGAATTTCACGATTCTGCTTAGGGCTCAGCCCCTGCAACCAGGCTTTGCGCGCATGCACGATGACCGTCCGGCAGCCCGCCCGGGCAATACGTGCCACAAACTCCTGCAATTCTTCATAGCTGTCGCGATGGTCAATTCCGATTCGCGTTTTGACTGTGACCGGCATGCTGCATGCGGCAATCATCGCGCTGACACATTCGGCCACCAGAGCCGGTTCTGCCATCAGGCAGGCACCAAAACGCCCGGATTGCACCCGGTCACTTGGACAGCCGACGTTGAGATTGATTTCATCGTAGCCATACGCGGCGCCGATACGCGCGCAAGCTGCCAGTTCTTCAGGATCGGAGCCGCCAAGCTGAAGCGCTACCGGATGCTCGGCGGGATGAAACGCAAGAAAACGATCGCGCTGACCATGCAATATGGCACCTGAGGTCACCATCTCGGTGTAAAGACGCGTGTGACGCGTCATCAAACGCAGCAAATAGCGGAAATGGCGATCCGTGTAATCCATCATCGGCGCGACACACACACGGTGTGTCGCGTTGGCGAGAGAATCGGAATTGCCAGGCACGCTCAGCATCGGATTAGCGCGTCAGGGATAGATCAGCGAGTACTGCCATGCGCCGTCTTGCAGAAAATACCGCTCGCGCTCATGGAGCCGGCCCGGGCGAGAGGTCCAGAACTCGATCAATTGTGGCGTCAGCCGGTACCCCGACCAGTGCGGCGGGCGCGGGACGGGGTTTCCCGCAAACTTCTTTTCAAATTCCGTGTAACGCCGATCCAGTTCGGCGCGCTCAGTCAATATATCGGATTGGGATGAAGCCCAGGCCCCAATCTGGCTGATGCGCGGCCGCGTCACCCAATAACTATCGGCCTCCGCGTCCTCCAGGTCCGCAGTGCGGCCCTCGACCAGCACCTGCTGCATCAGCGGCTGCCAGAAAAAGCACAGTGCGGCACGGTGGTTTGATTCGATCTGACCGGCCTTGCGGCTGCGCTTATTTGTGTAGAACACAAAGCCGCGCGCATCGAATGCTTTCAACAACACTGTTCGAACTGACGGCTGACCGTCAGCGCCAACTGTCGCCAGACTCATCGCCGTCGGTTCGGCCAGCGGCAACGTCCTGGCTTGCGCGAAAAGATCCGAAAAGCGTTCGACTGCCTGCCGGTAAATTGCGTCGTCGTTCATTGTGGTTTGCCGTCAACCTCAACGTCAGAAGATCAGGCTGCACTTTCAGTGCTGCGTGACGCTTTCTTGCGCTCATGCTCCTTGAGAAAGCGCTTGCGCAACCGGATATTGTGCGGCGTAATCTCCACCAGTTCATCGTCTTCAATGAACTCCATGGCCTGCTCCAGCGAAAACCTCAGCGCCGGGGTCAGCAGGATATTGTCGTCCTTGCCGGCAGCACGGATATTGGTAAGCTGCTTGGCCTTGAGCGGATTCACCGTGAGATCGTTGTCGCGGGCATGAATACCTACTATCTGTCCCTCGTAAACCGGTTCACCCGGCGCGACGAACAACCGTCCACGTTCCTGCAGATTGAACAGCGCATAACCGACAGCCTTGCCGGTGGCATTGGAAATCATGGCGCCGTTCTGCCGTTGAGTCATACCGGTATTTTTGGCCGCCCCATAGTGATCAAATACGTGGTGCAGTAGTCCGGTTCCGGAGGTGAGCGTGCGAAACTCGGTCTGGAACCCGATCAATCCGCGCGCGGGCACGATGTAATCCAGGCGGACGCGGCCGCGTCCATCGGGGCGCATGTCGGTCAATTCGCCGCCACGCTGCCCGAGGGCTTCCATGATGCCCCCCTGATGCCTTTCTTCGAGATCCACGGTCACTGCTTCGTACGGCTCGTGGCGTTCGCCGTTGACTTCGTGAAGGATGACCTGTGGCCGCGACACGGCAATTTCGTAGCCTTCACGCCGCATGGTCTCCAGCAATACCGACAGATGCAGTTCACCGCGGCCGGAAACCCGGAATTTTTCCGGATCTTCCGTGTCCTCGACGCGCAGTGCAACGTTGTGCAGCGTTTCACGATACAGCCGTTCGCGAATCTGCCGGCTGGTCAGAAACTTGCCGTCCTGCCCGGAAAATGGCGAGCTGTTGGTTTCAAAAGTCATGCTTATGGTCGGTTCGTCCACGGTGAGCGCCGGCAAGGCCTCCACGTGTTCGGGATCACACAGCGTGTCGGAAATGCGCGGCGCGGGGATCCCGGTAAAGGCGATGATGTCCCCGGCCTGCGCCTCCTGCACCTCGACCTTGTGCAATCCGAGAAACCCGTAGATCTGCAGGACGCGTTCCTTGCGCTGCGAACCGTCGGCCCCGATCACCGTCACGGGGCTGTTGCGCGCGATGTGTCCGCGCGCGATCCGGCCGATACCGATTGCGCCGACATAGCTCGAATAGTCCAGCGAGCTCACTTGAAGCTGAAACGGGCCTTCCATCTCCACTGGCGGAGGTGGGCAGTGGCCGATTATGGCCTCAAACAGCGGAGTCATGTCGTTTGCCGGCTGCCCCGGATCAAGCCCGGCATAGCCCTGTAATGCGGAGGCATAGACCACAGGGAAGTCCAGCTGCTCTTCCGACGCGCCCAGCTTGTCAAACAGATCAAACGTCTGGTCCAGCACCCAGGACGGCCGCGCTCCGTCGCGATCAATCTTGTTGATCACCACAATCGGCTTCAGGCCGTGCGCAAACGCCTTCTGGGTCACGAACCGGGTTTGAGGCATCGGACCGTCCACGGCATCCACCAGCAGCAACACGGAATCGACCATGGACAGCACCCGCTCCACTTCCCCGCCGAAATCGGCATGGCCGGGCGTGTCCACGATGTTGATCCGGTAGTCGCGCCAGCGAATGGCGGTATTTTTGGCCAGGATCGTAATGCCCCGCTCCCGCTCAAGGTCGTTGGAATCCATGACCCGCTCCGGGGCCGCGGCGCGCGCATCCAGGGTACCGGACTGCCTCAGAAGCTGGTCCACGAGCGTGGTCTTGCCATGGTCTACGTGGGCAATAATGGCGATGTTGCGGAGATTCTCGATCACAGGGGCTGGCTGGCGGGTAAAGGGTCGGCATTATACGGCAAAGTGCGTGCCGAACCGGCGGCAGACCTGTGTTTTAACGGGAGTTTTTCTGGCTTCAGGGTATTGGACAGTGTCGGGCAAGTGGCGTAAGCTCTGACACCCGTTCGGGACCTGTCACAGATCTGCAGACGTTTTTGGGGTATCACCCGGCTCGCCGCACCAAAGTGACTACAGTCAACGAACAACAAGGCGACGGTCGCGAAATCATGAAACCAGCCAGACAAGGTCCCGGTTTTATGCCGAGCAAACCGCAACCCTGAGAGCACCACAGCAGCTTCGGCAGCGGTGGGTTATTTTGTTACATGAAGAGTGAATCAAGGCCATGACGTCAATTTATGTGGGCAACCTGCCCTTTTCTGCTTCCGAAGAGGAAATCCGTTCCAAGTTTGAGCAGTTCGGCACCGTTCAGTCGGTCAAGCTGATCTCCGATCGCGAAACCGGTCGTCCGCGTGGCTTCGGCTTCGTGGAAATGGAACCGAGCGCTGCTCAAAAAGCCATTCAGGAACTGAACGGCAAGGACATGGGCGGTCGCCCGCTGCGCGTTAACGAAGCGCAAGAACGGCAGCCACGCCAGCAAGGCGGTAATCGCGGCGGCCGCTGGTAAGCTTTCCGCTTTACCTGTCGCTGATCAGCTTCGCGTCCCCGGCCGTCATACGTCCGGGGACGCGAGCTTTTATGTTTCTGAACCGGGGACGTTGCGATAGCACTATCGCGACAGCGTTCTGACATTCGTCACTTCAAACCTGCTCTCCGGCACCCTATCATCCCTCGCACGTTAGCCACTGGCGAACCCGTTTGCACGGTTTAGTCAGTCGCCGTCCTTATTGAGCACCTGAACCACATACAATAGCGGCCTAACCAACCAGTTCTGTCAAGAATTCCAGGGGATACGCACATGAACGCTTCCGCTCTCGCCTGCCTTGTCAATATCTTCGTCGACCCTGCCAAGGCATTAACCGATGCCAAAGCCCATACGCGGTGGTTATGGTATCCCTTCGTGATCACCCTTTTCGTATCGGTCGGATTCGGCGTGTGGTACTTCCTGACAGTCGACCTCGGCTGGCTGGTGGACCAGATCGTCAGCGGCATGGCCGGCAAAATGGACGCAGATCAGGTCGACAGGGTACGTGACTCAATGACGCGCGGCCGCTTTCTGTTTGGGGCGGTAGCTGGCAACCTGCTGGGAATCAGCGCGATCTATGTCCTGCAGGCGGTTTATCTGCTACTGGTAGACAAACTCGGCGGCTCGGAGATACAGAGCTTCGGCAAATGGTTCAGCTTTACGGCGTGGACCTATTTCCCGAACGTATTGGCCACCGTCGCCACCGCAGTAATGTATCTGTTCAGCCCCGGCAAGCAGGTCTCTTTGTACCGCATCGATGTCACGTCGGTGAACACACTGCTTTTCCATCTTCCCAAAAGCAGTAACTGGTTCAGCATCCTGCAGAACCTGCATCTGACGTTGTTCTGGACTTTGGGACTGATGATCTTCGGTTTTGCGCTTTGGACCAGGAAGAGTCTTGGAAAATCGGCGTTGATTGTCCTCGCGCCGTATGTCGTTATCTACGGCGTCATCGTGGCGATCAAACTGGCCTGATGGTCTTCAGGCTGGCCGCGCACCTGTTGATATTCCACTAAATCACCTTGAGATTTCGCATGAAGCAAAAACGCAAGCTCTGGATCGGCATCGGCATCGCAGCTGCGCTCGTTCTCCTGATTGTAATTGGCCGTCTTAGCGGCGGCAGCAAGGGAGAGCGAGTCGAGACCGCGAAAGTGGAATCGCGAATGATTCGAAGCTCGATTCTCGCCTCCGGTCAGCTCATCTACCTCAACCCCGTGGAACTCAAGCCGGAAGTAATCGGCAAAATCAGCGCCATTCCGGTGGTTGAGGGCCAGCTCGTCAAAAAAGGCCAAGTGGTGCTCCGGCTTGACCCGAGTGTGTACGAAGCGGCCGTAGCCCAGGCCACGGCAAGCGTACAAGAGGCGCGTATCGCCATCGAAAGCCAGAAGCTGAGCATTGCCAACCTGCAACTGCAATATGACCGGCAGCAGAAACTTTTCAAACAGGGGCTGGTCGACGCCAACAGTTTCGATCAGTTATCCAACCAGCTCGATATTGCCAAGGTGCAACTGCAATCGCAGCAGGAAGCACTCAGCAGTGCCGAAGCCCAGTTGAGTCAGCAGGAACAGAACCTGTCCAAGACGGTAATCCGGTCTCCGATAAACGGCATGGTAACCAGTCTGCCGGTCAAGGTTGGCGAAACGGTCATCACCGGCGCGAACATACCGGGCTCAACCCTGATGGAGATTGCCGATCCTTCCGAGGTGCAGGCCGACGTGCAAGTGGATGAAGCCGACATTGCCAACCTGAAGCTGGGCGAAGATGCCGATATCAATGCTGTCTCCTACCCCAATGATACTTTCCACGGCAAAGTGCAGTTCATCGCCGCATCGGTAACCGATACCAGCACGGCGACAGCCGCCACTGCTCAACAGGGTGTCACATTCGAAGTGAAAATCGGCCTGACAGACAAGAAACTGCCCCGCGTGCGCCCGGGAATGAGCTGTCGCGCCGAGATTTTCACACAGAGCACGCCGAATGCGCTGGCTGTGCCGATACAGGCTGTGCTCTACGAGAATAATCCGAACTCAAAGAGTCTGGAACCGACATCCGGTGCGTATGTATACATCATCCGTAACGGCAAGGCGCAGAAGCAACCCGTCAAGACTGGTGTGTCAAGCGATACCTATCAGGAAATCGTATCGGGGCTCAAGGCAGGCGACGTCGTTGTATCGGGTCCCTATACAACCTTGCATGCCTTGAGTGATGGCGAAGCGGTGACGCCGTTGCCCGCCAGGAGCGACAAGTCAACGTCGAGTGCATCATGAGTCCGGAACCCGTTCTTGAACTGCGCCATGTTGGCAAGCAGTATGTGATGGGCGATTCCATACTTAATGCACTGCAGGATATCAATCTCGTCATCAACCGGAACGATTACGCGGCATTTATCGGGCCGTCTGGATCGGGAAAGTCCACCCTGATGAACATCGTCGGCTGCCTGGACAAACCGAGCGCAGGCGAGTACATCCTGAACGGCACGCCTGTTGCAACGCTCGACGACAATGCGCTCGCGCGCATCCGCAACCGGGAAATCGGTTTCATCTTCCAGAATTTCAACCTGCTGGGCCGTTCCGATGCCCTGCACAACGTCATGCAGCCGCTCATTTACCGCGGAATTCCACTCGCGGAACGCCGCCGTATGGCAACCGAAGCCCTGCGCAACGTCGGTCTCGGCGACCGGCTCACGCATTTGCCCAATCAGCTATCCGGCGGCCAGCGTCAGCGCGTCGCCATCGCGCGCGCCCTGGTCGGCAAGCCGTCCATATTGCTGGCCGACGAGCCCACCGGCAACCTGGATTCCAGCACCAGCCGTGACGTCATGAACATGTTTGATGAACTGCATGGTCGCGGTCACACAATTATCATTGTCACGCACGATCAGAACATCGCCAATCATTGTCGCCGCGTCATACGCATCATGGACGGCCGGGTACTGAGCGACACGGCCTCTGCCGACGACACGCAAGATCAGGAAGCGCTGCGCCGTGTATAACTTTCTGGAGAGCCTGCGATCGGCCTTTTTGGCAATCCGAGCCAATACGATGCGCAGTTTCCTCACCACCCTCGGTATCATCATTGCGGTCATGGCCGTGATTGCTGTGGTATCCCTGATCCAGGGTTTCCGCCACTCCGTTACCACGACATTTGCGAACATGGGTTCGGATGTACTGACGATTCAGTCCAATGAAACCTTCGAAGAGTTCATGTCGGGTAAAATCGTCAAGGTCACTCCGGACGACCTGCAGGTGATTCAGCATCAAGTACCCGGCATCAGCAATATCACGCCAATTCTGACATTGGCAGGCGACGGCTCCGGTGCCGTCCAATACGGTGACCAGACGGCCTATGCAGGCATCTACGGTACAACCTCGTCTCACGCAGAGAGCACCAGCTTCTACCCGGTGATCGGCCGCTACATCGCCCCCAGCGACGATATCGGTCATCAGCGGGTCGCCGTAATCGGCCACACGCTTGTCACCGATCTCAACTTGCCGAAAGATCCGACCGGCAAGTACCTCGAAATGTTCAATCAGTGGTTCCGCATCATCGGGGTACTGAAGACGCTTGGGACGATCGGCGGTGAAGATCAGGATGACCGCATCTATATTCCCTACGGCACCGCACACAGTCTGGTCGGCGCATCAACTGTGCCGGATATTCAAATCAATGTGACAGTCAACGACCTCAAGAACATGGATAGCGTGGTCGGCCGCATCACCCAGATCTTGCGCCGGCAGCATCATCTCAAACCCGGACAGGACGACGACTTCCTGGTGCAGACTCCCGAACAGACTCTCAGCAGCTTCAACCAGATTCTCAATTCGATCACGCTGATTCTGGGTGGAATTGTCGGCATCTCGCTGCTGGTAGGCGGAATCGGCATCATGAACATCATGCTGGTACAGGTCACGGAGCGCACCCGCGAAATCGGTATCTGCAAGAGCCTGGGTGCGCGGCGGCAGGACATCCTGATGCAGTTTCTGATTGAGGCGGTTACGCTCTCGTTACTTGGCGGCTGCGTTGGATTGTTACTCGGTTACGGCGCGGGTGTTCTGATAGCTCACGCCGTTCCCCAGTTTCTGGGCGCGCATGTCCCGTGGTGGGCAGTCGTGCTTGCTCTCGGATTTTCGGTAAGTGTAGGTGTGTTTTTCGGTATTGCGCCTGCCGCAAAGGCGGCATCCCTTGATCCGATCGACGCCTTGCGTTACGAGTAGCGTGCCGTGTACACCCTTGTCGAAAGCATCCGCTCCGCCCTGCAGGCAATTCGCGCACACGCACTGAGAAGCTTTCTCACGATGCTCGGCATCGTCATCGGCGTAATGGCGGTAATCGCGGTTGTCTCGCTTATTCAGGGATTCAGCAATTCAGTGACCAGTGAATTCAAGGGACTCGGCGCCAATACCCTGACGATTCAATCGTACCTGCCGCGCAAGGACCGCCTTGCGGGAAAGACGGCAAAGATTACGCCCGATGATCTGCT
Source organism: Gammaproteobacteria bacterium (assembly GCA_035701115.1). Lineage (GTDB taxonomy): Bacteria > Pseudomonadota > Gammaproteobacteria > Natronospirales > REEB76 > DASSKW01. The sequence goes on along the minus strand of DASSOA010000118.1, from coordinate 11,484 downwards.
GGCAATCCAGCACGAGGTCAGTGGCATTTCCGGCATCAGCCCGGTGCTGAGGGTTGGGCGATTCTTCGGCACGGCCAAATACCGCAGTCAGACAACTGCGAGCTTCATACTTGGAAGCACCCCAAGCTATGCCATCACTGAGGGACAGTACCCCGACACAGGGCGCTTCGTGACCGCCGAAGACGATCTGCATCACCGCCATATCGCCATCATCGGCGTAACGCTGATCAAGAAACTGCACCTGCCGGCATCGCCACTTGGTCAATACATTCAGATATCCAATCAATGGTTCAAGATCGTTGGCGTATTACACCCGCGGGGCAAAATTCTCGGCTTTGATCAGGATAACCGCATCATCATCCCCTATGGCACGGCACTCAGTCTCGAAGGCGCTGCGACCGTACCCAATATCGTTATCCAGTTGAACGTGATCAATGCCCAACAGACCGACGCAATCATCGGCAGGATCACCCAGATCCTGCGCCGTAACCACAATCTCCGACCGAGACAGGACAACGATTTCAAGGTTCAGACCCCGACGCAACTGTTGGGCACTTTCACCAGCCTGTTCAACTCCATTACCGTCATACTGGGCGGAATCGTGGCGATATCGCTGCTGGTTGGGGGCATCGGCATCATGAATATCATGCTGGTATCAGTGACGGAGCGCACCCGGGAAATCGGCATCATGAAAAGCCTGGGCGCACGACGCCAGGATATCCTTGTGCAGTTTCTGATCGAGGCCGTGTCGCTTTCCTCTATCGGTGGCATCATCGGACTGCTGCTCGGTTACGGCATCGGCATACTGGTGGCCCACGCAATTCCGGCATTCCGTGGCGCCTACGTTCCCTGGTGGTCGATTGCGCTTGCTTTCGGCTTCTCAGGCGGCGTCGGCGTATTGTTCGGCATCGCGCCGGCAGCAAAGGCTGCCGCGCTGGACCCGATTGACGCCTTGAGGTATGAATAGCCATTCTGTTGCACCGGCAGAGTGTTCATGCCACATAGAATCAGTCCTGTACTGGTTGCACATCGCGGGTATCCGTCACGTTACCCGGAAAACACGCTGCCCGGCATCGAGGCAGCGGTTCTTGCAGGCGCCCGATTTGTGGAATTCGACATTCAAATGAGCCGGGATGGTGTTCCGGTGTTGTGTCACGACGCAAACTTGAAGCGGACCGCTGACGTCGATCGCCTGGTAATGGAGCTCTCGGCAGCTGATCTGGATCATGTAGATGTTTGTGAATCCGGGCGCTTCGGATCTCGTTTCAAGAATACTTTCGTGCCGCGATTGAGCGAGGTAATGGGAGCAATTGAAAACCATGCAGGCGTCCAGGCATTTGTCGAGATCAAACTGGAAAGCCTCCAACGTTTTGGACGACGCCAGGTAATGGAACCGGTCATGGCGGCGCTGAAACACCATCTGTCCACTGGTATCGTGATTTCGTTTGATGCGGAGTGCCTGCTGGAAGCCAAACGACTTGGCGCGGGACGCATCGGCTTCGTGACTGAAGATACAAGTCTCCATACCCTGCATGCGCTCAACGGTCTGCAGCCGGATTTTCTGTTTACATCGCAACACTGCTTCAGCGAGCTTCGGGCCATGTTTGATGGCCCATGGCGCTGGGCCGTCTACCATACAGAAGATCCCGCTCGCGCGAGGCAACTGAGCGAGGACGGCGCCGATCTGGTTGAAACCAATGCCATCGGGGAAATGCTGGCGGCTCTCAGCGGAAGGAATCATCGCGATGACCCACAAGCCGGGTTATGACGTCGTCGTTATCGGTGCCGGTATTCATGGTGCCGGGATCGCCCAGGCTGCAGCGGCGGCCGGGTATGATGTGCTGGTTCTGGAACAGGCTACCGTCGCATCCGGAACCTCCAGCCGGTCAAGCAAGCTGATCCACGGAGGTCTGCGTTACCTCGAACAATTTCACTTCGGTCTGGTAAAAGAATGTCTCGCAGAGCGGGAATTGCTGCTGCGGATCGCGCCCGACCTCGTCAAACTGCAAGACTTCGTCATTCCTGTCTATCGCACTACCAGTCGCCGTCCATGGCAGGTTCAAACGGGTCTGAGTCTGTATACGTTGCTGGGCAAACTGGCACCTCACAGCCGCTTCGAGAGGTTGTCCGTTTTGCGCTGGCAAAATCCGGACGGCCTCAGCACCGACGGTCTGCAGGCGGTATTTCGCTACCAGGATGCACAAACCGACGATGCCCTGCTGACCCGCGCGGTCATGTCATCGGCCGAACTGTTGGGAGCCGAGCTTCTGGAATCAGCCCGATTCGTTGCAGCTCTTGGCCAGGGGGACACCTACACGGTGAAATATGAGCATCAAGGCAAGTTAACTGAAGTCACTGCGCGTACGCTCGTGAACGCGGCTGGTCCTTGGGCGGCGAAGGTCGCTGCTTCCATCACCCCTGTCAGTCCTCAACCTGCAACGGAGCTGGTACAAGGCTCGCACATTGTCCTGGATGAACCACGAGTCGAGGCCATCTATTACCTTGAGGCACCCCAGGACAAACGTGCCGTTTTTGTGATGCCGTGGCGAAAGCAGACGCTGGTTGGAACCACGGAAGTGCCGTTCGACGGCTCTGATCCGGGTTCGGTTTCACCGCATCCAAGTGAATTCGAATACCTCCAGACGGTAGTCAGGAACTATTTCCCGCATGCTAAATCGTCAATCGTGACTTCGTTCGCGGGCCTCCGGGTATTGCCCGCACAGGAAGGCCGCGCCTTTGCCCGTACACGTGAACTGCTGATTTCGGGATTCCCCGCAAAACGGCCCCGTGTGCTGCATGTGTACGGGGGCAAATTGACGTCATACCGTGCTGATGCGGCGAGGGCCATCAAGTTGCTTGAGCACACGCTACCGGTGCGAAAACCACGAGCGGATACCCGGCAATTGCACCTGCGCGCAGTTTGAACAATCAATTAGCGACTGGGTCTGCCCCAAGAAAGATGGCCCGCGTGATGCGGGCCATTTTCATTCAGTTTGAGGATACCGACGTTGCCACCCACTGCGGGGGCAATCCCGGAGTCCACGAGTCGAAGCCATGCGAATCCCATACGTTTCCGGTGATCCCGGCGCCCTCGGAAACGAGCTGAACACTGTAATTGCCGCCACCCGTCAACTTGGAGGTTTGCGTTGGGTCAAAGATCAGATTGAAATCACCATGTGCGTTTGATATCACCGTGCAAACCATGTGCAGCGGTGAATAGCTCGCCTTGAATGTGACATCAAGAATACCCTGGCTGCCATGAATTTTGAGGGTTGCCGAAGTGATCAGAAAGCCGAGATTCTGACCCTGCAGCGTCACGGTACCTGCATAGGGGGTCATGCTCCACTGGTCGGGAAAAACCGGCGTTACGGCTGCGACTGCATTCGCTGCGGCTGGCGGCGGCGCAGTCGTGGCGCCACCCTTTCCGGTTGCCGCGACCGCTGGCGCGGCCGCCGTCGCTGCCGCAGGCGCCGGCAGCGTGGGCAATGTGGCACTCAGCACTTTGAAGCCGCCGGGCACTGCGCCAAAGTCAACTTGCGTGCCGCCAATCGTGAAACTCTTGAAGCCGCTCTGGTCCTTGTTGACAATGCAGACTGGCGTCCAAGCCTGAGGATTATTTGCCATCATTACCCGGACGGCGCAGCCACCGCCATTGACGTCAATGGTCGCCGCCACGAGCCCGCTTTGAGCTGATGGTGCCAGCTGTGCGGCAAGTGTGTACGGCTTACTCGATGAGCAACCAGCCGACAACAGCAGCGCGATGCTGAACCCGATTCCGGCTGTCAGCCGGGAAAGTCGACGATTTGACATGGCACCATCCCCGAAATTCTGATGATTCACCCGCCGGCAGATGTGCCGGATTCCGGAAAATAATAGCCCGTTCGCCCCCATTTATCCACGTTAAAGGGGAGAAATTTGAGCCGTTTGCGTTAGTCACAGCGTCAAGGCGAGTCTCATCCCCTCGTCAATGGCACGTTTGGCATCCAATTCCGCAGCCAGCCTGCCGCCGCCGATCAGGTGCGCCTGCACCCCGCAGCTCATGAGTGCGTCGTACAGCGAACGCCGGCTGGTCTGGCCGGCACAGATGATCACGTTATCCACTTCCAGAATCTGCACCTCGCCCCCGATTCGGATGTGCAATCCCTGCTGGTCAATGCGCAGATACTCAACGCCCCCGAGCATCCTCACTTGTTTGTTACGCAGAGTCATGCGATGTATCCAGCCGGTAGTCTTTCCCAGACCCTTGCCCAGCGGGGGCGGTTTGCGTTGCAATAGATAAATGCTCCGATTTGGTACTTCCGGCTGCGGTCGCATCAGACCGCCGCGCTGCCGCATCTCGATGTCTACGCCCCACTCCTGCAGGAAATGCGCCGGTGACGCGTCGCTGGTTTCCTGTCCCTGCAGCAAAAATTCCGCGACATCGAACCCGATTCCGCCTGCACCCACAATCGCGACACGCTGCCCGACCGGCCGCCCGTCGTAAAGCACGCCCTTGTATGAAAGTACGTTGGGAAGATCTTCGCCAGGAATACCGGCACGCCTCGGAATGACCCCGGTCGCGACCACTGTCGCGTCGAATCGCTGCGCCAGGATCTCCGCCGAACCGACTTCAACACCCAGGCGGATTTCGACACCAGCAAGTTCCAGCTGCCTCCGGAAATAGCGCAGGGTTTCGCCAAACTCGGCTTTTCCCGGAATGCGCTTCGCCATATTGAATTGACCACCCAGTTCTTCAGTCGCTTCATACAGCACCACGCGATGGCCACGGCGCGCCGCCGTCAGGGCAGCCGAGAGACCTGCCGGCCCGCCTCCAACGACAGCAATCCTCTTCGGCGTAGTGACCGGTTTGACGGCCAGTTCAGTTTCGGCACAGGCCTGGGGATTAACCAGGCAAGAGGCTTTCTTGCCGGCAAATACATGATCAAGACAGGCCTGATTGCAGGCTATACAGGTGTTGATTTCGTCCGCGCGATTTTCACGCGCCTTGCGCACCCATGCCGGATCCGCGAGCAGCGGCCGCGCCATCGACACCATATCCGCATCGCCTTGCGCAAGAATCCGCTCTGCAACGTCAGGCATGTTGATCCGGTTAGTGGTGATCAGCGGCAGCGACACTTCGGATTTCATCCGCTTTGTCACCCAGGTAAAAGCGGCACGCGGCACCGATGTCGCGATGGTGGGAATTCGCGCTTCATGCCACCCGATTCCCGTATTGATCAGCGTTGCGCCCGCGGACTGAATCGCCTTGGCCAGCGCCACGACTTCGCTCCATTCGCATCCGTTTTCGACCAGATCCAGCATCGATAGCCGGTAGATGATGATGAAATCCGCTCCCACCGCGGCACGAATACGGCGCACGATCTCGACGGGCAAGCGCATGCGGTTTTCGGCGGTGCCGCCCCACTCGTCGTTGCGCCGGTTGGTTCGCGGCACGATGAATTCGTTGATGAAATAACCTTCTGAACCCATGACCTCCACGCCGTCATAGCCTGCCTCGCGTGCCAGCGAAGCGCAGCGGGCAAAATCCCCAATCTGGCGTTCAATGCCACGCGCAGTCAGGGCACGTGGCGTGAACGGTGTAATCGGTGATTTCACAGCGGAAGGCGCCACCGAAAATGGATGATAGGCATAGCGGCCCGCGTGCAGTATCTGCATGCAGATTCGGCCACCCTCAGCGTGCACCGCGTGCGTTACTTTGCGATGCCGCGGCACTTCCCAACGCCAGGACAGCTTGGAGGCAAACGGTGCCAATGAACCACGCAGATTGGGGGCAATTCCGCCCGTTACCATGAGTCCAACCCCGCCCCGGGCGCGCTCGGCGAAATAGGCCGCGAGCGTGTCGTAATCGCGGGCTCGATCTTCGAGACCGGTATGCATTGAGCCCATCAGCACACGGTTGGGAAGTGTGACGAATCCCAAATCGAGGGGCGCAAACAGATGGGGATATCGGCTCGACATGATCACTCCCGGTCAACGCTGGTTTTCAAAATGGCCCAACACGTCAATTTGACATGTCAGCGGCACGCCAAAGATACCAGCTCGCAACAGAACGATACGGTTTCCAGCATTTTGCGGCGCGCAGCATTGTGGAATTCGCCGGCATGCGCTTCATTCCGTAGGCGGCACGAAAGCCCTTGCGGACCCCGAGATCGTCCACCGGCAGCACATCCGGACGACCGAGGGTAAAAATCAGCAGCATTTCCACGCTCCAGCGACCGACTCCGCGCACCGACGTCAGTCGCCCGATGATCTCCTCGTCGGACAGGCCATCCAGGTCCCCTTGTTCGGGAACAATGCCCTCCAGGGTCTTTGCGGCGAGATCCTTCACTGCCAGCACCTTGTTGCGCGACAGCCCGGCACCTCGAAGTACACGATCCGGAAGCGCAACGACCGCGCTGGGGCTGATACCAACAGCCGGCGGAAACAGCCCGGTCAAGCGCCCATAAATGGTCGCCGCCGCCTGACCGGACAACTGCTGGTGCACGATGGCCCGTAGCAGCGCCTCGAAGGGATGGGCAAAGAACCGCATTCTCAACCGGCAGGAACCGACCCGGGTAATCAGCGCTGAGAGCACCGGATCCGCGCGCTTCAGGTGACGAACCGCCGTGCGCAGGTCATAGGGAGGCAGAATTTCTGTCACGTTGTGACCGCTCCGGAGCAACTGCGGACATAATCACACGGCACCCCACCCCTTGAAAACCATATGCGTCGGGGTCACCCTAACAGCGGGCCAGCTTCGGCATCGGTGCCGCTGGCTGAATCGTGAGGCAATGACAATGGAACAACATCAGGAGCTGACGTCTGCGCTGCTCGCCGCGTTTGAAAAGGACCCGGACATAAACCTGCATGAGTCGGCGATCCGGGTCAGCTACCGGGAGAATCTGCGGCTCGAAGGTCAGGTGGCCAACATCATCGTCAAACGCAAGGCACGGCGCATTGCCACGCAACTTTCCGGGCTGAGCGACATTGAGGACCGGATGCGCCTGCGTCCCGGCCAGGTCCGCATCGGCAAGGCGCTGCTGGACGCGGTGGTGAACGCACTTTCGCAGGAACCGGCATTCCGTGACTTTGCCATTCACGCCGTGTCGCGCGGCGATGGCGTCCAAGACGTCAGTGGCTGGGTCGGCGTTGCGGTGGATGACTGCCAGGTCCGGCTGGACGGCATGGTAAACAGCCTGTCTCACCGCCGTCTGGCCGAGGTGATCGCCTGGTGGGTCCCCGGCACCTGCGATGTCCATAACCACATTCGTGTACAACCGGCGGAAAAAGATACTGACGACGAACTCACCGATGCCATCATGATGGTACTTGAAAAGGATCCCATGCTGCACGCTGAGACCATCAGCCCACATGTAAAAGCGCGGATTGTGACGCTCACAGGCACTGTGCACAGCCAGGAACAGCGGCGCATGGCAATATACGATTGCTGGTACGTGGCCGGTGTTCATGACGTAAACTCGGAATTGCAACTGGTCAAGTGATCACCTTGCTACCGGCGAAACCGGAAACTTGCTCCGTCACAGGCAACCAATAACCAAAAACATTCCATGAGAGTTGTCATTGGCGTTCTTTATACGCTGTTGCCGGAATTTGTGCTGTTCATTGTTGCAGCACTGTGTGTACCTTACGTGGCGCACTTTTCAGCCTCCGGTCTGCTCGCAGCTGAACTGGCAAGCGGGTTCATCCTGGTGCTGGTCATGGTCCTGAGCCTGCAATTCAACCGCAGCCGCATTTTCTTCGTGTTGCTCAATCTGACGGGCCTTTGCGTCGGTCTGTTGCTGATCGCACACAGCCACGATGCGCTGACACGCGAAACTGTAGAAGGCGTTCTGTGCCTGTTCGTTCCGGCAAATCTGCTGTTGTTTTCGTTCAGTGAGGAACGCGGTATCTTCAGCCGCTACGGCGGCCTGCGTTTCGGAATACTGGCAATTGAAATGCTGTGCATTGTCGCGCTCCTGGGTATCCCTGCGCCGGCGATTGTCGCCGCGCTGCATGTTCACTTCGTTGATCTTGCCGTGCTGTCGCACACACGAATCACGCAACCCGGGCTGCTGTTGCTGTCGATCGGCCTGATTTTGCTCAACGACCGCCTGATTCTGCGGCACAGTCCGGAACTGGCAGCATTTTTTTTCAGCCTGGTCGCCGTCGGCATCATGTTGCACCGTCAGGACACAGCCGGAATGACCGTATTTGCCGCTGCCGTGGCGGCCGCATTCGGTCATGCGGTCATTCAGGAATCCTGGAACATGGCTTATCTTGATGAGCTGACCGGTTTGCCGGGACGCCGTGCACTTGAGGAGCAGATGCGGCAACTGGCCTCGCAACATGTGATTGCGATGGTGGACGTCGATCATTTCAAGCGATTCAATGACACTTATGGTCACGATGTCGGCGATCAGGTACTGCGCTTTGTCGCCTCGCGGCTGCAAAAACATGCCGGCGGCGGAAAGCCGTTCCGTTACGGCGGAGAGGAATTCTGCATTCTGTATCCCGGCAGGCAACCTGACGAAGTAGTCAACATATTGGAGAGTCTGCGCGCCGACATCGAGACTTGCCGGTTTGAGATGCGCCGTCAGGAACGACGTACCGAAAGCCAGAACGGCATCGCGCAGTCAGCACAGAATACCGGTCCGCTCGCCATTACCGTCAGTATTGGCATGGCTGGCAGCATGGAGCCGGAACAGGATCCGTGGAGCGTACTCAAATCGGCCGACAAGGCGCTGTACGCCGCGAAGGGCGCAGGGCGGAACCGGGTCTGCCTGAGCGGCAGCTAGCGCATGTATCTGGATTTCGGAAGTCTCATCGCGATCTTGTTCCTGTTCGCCATGCTGTTTGCAGCCTGGTTCTGGAACGACAGCCTGCGCGCCCGCGATCAGGTTATTGCAATGTGCTTCCGCATGTGCGGCGAGATCAACGTACAGTTCCTGGATGAGACGGTGGCCCTTTCCGGTCTGCACGTACGACGCGGTCCCAGCGGCCGCCCGGAATTTGTCCGCCACTATGCTTTCGAGTACAGCCGCACGGGTGCGGACCGTTGGCCTGGCGACGCGTTGCTTGCGGGCAGGAATCTGGAGTCTGTCAGATTGCACGGCCCGGAGGGCACGACCATCCTGGGCACCGCGGTGCCACCCGGGTCCTCACTCCCTTCATCTCCGGAAACGGGTCCTCGCGACTGGCGGCACTGACTCGGGTTACGCGGTTGTTCGGACCGGCGCGGTCGTCTAATATCCGCCGGACCCCCTTGTCCGGGCCGACCTGAGGGAGCCTTCCAGCCCGGGTGGTATTGCTGATCGGGACCTTGCTGCGTCCCGAAGCAGGCTGCGAATACTTGACCACAATGGTTGGGGCTCGCTGCTCCCTAGAAACCAAGCAGAGGCAACAAGACATGAACCTGTTCCGCACCAAACCCGTGGTGGATAGCGAAAAGAGCGGCTTGCGCAAGGTCCTCGGACCGATTGACCTGACCCTGATGGGGATCGGTTGCATCATCGGCGCCGGTATCTTCGTGCTGACTGGCCAGGCCGCCGCGTTGCATGCCGGTCCGGCAATCGTGCTGTCGTTCGTGGTCGCCGGCATCGCCTGCGCATTCAGCGCCCTTTCTTACGCGGAATTGGCATCCACCATCGGTGGCTGTGGCAGTGCCTATGGTTACGGATACGCAACCCTCGGCGAGATTGTGGGCTGGATCATCGGCTGGGATCTCATCCTGGAATATGGTATCGGCGTTTCAACGGTGGCAGTAGGCTGGGGAGGCTACATGGTCAACGGCCTGACCGCCGTAGGAATCCATGTTCCATTCGCACTTTCAAATGCCATTGGTGTTGTAGATCCGAACAATCCCGCCGTGCACGGTCTGGTCAATGTTCCAGCCATTTTTATCGTTGCCGTAGTAACGACATTGTTGTGCATCGGCACCAAACTTTCCGCACGCTTCAACGGCGTCATGGTTGGCGTGAAATTACTGGTATTACTGCTGTTCATCGGCGTTGCAATCTTCTACATCAAGCCCGAACTCTGGCACCCGTTCATCCCGCCCGTCGGCCGTAATCCGCTGGGAAACGAAGCTTACGGATGGGGAGGCATAATGACCGGCGCGGCTACAATTTTCTTTGCTTATATCGGCTTTGATTCCGTCTCGACAGCCGCCGAAGAGACCCGGAATCCTCAGCGCAACGTGCCGATCGGCATTATTGCTTCCCTGGTAATCTGCACCCTGCTATATATCGCGGTATCGGGACTGCTGACCGGGATCGTTCCGTACTCGCAATTGAATACACCGTCGCCGGTGTCGGATGCCTTGATCAAGATCGGCCTCAAAGGCATGGCCGGCATTACAGCAGTCGGCGCAATCGCCGGCTTGACGACCGTCATCCTGGTGCTGTTCTTCGGACTCACCCGTATCTTTCTTGCAATGTCCCGCGACGGACTGCTTCCCAAAGTTTTCTCGGCCGTGAACCCCCGCACCGGCACTCCGGTGCGCGTCATTATTTCCAGTGGTGTTCTGATGGCACTAATAGCCGGTTTCTTTCCGATTGATGTGCTTGCGAAGCTCGTCAATATGGGCACGTTGGGCGCGTTTACAGTGGTCTGCGCCGGGGTAATCTGGCTCCGCTACACACATCCAGATCTACCGCGACCGTTTCGTACGCCATTCTCGCCACTTTTCCCTGCACTCGGAGTGATTTTCTGTCTGGCGTTGATGCTGAGCCTGCCTCTCTTTACGTGGAAATGGTTCTTCATCTGGTTGGTGGTCGGCCTGATCGTCTATGCTGGCTACGGCTATCGCAACAGCGTACTGGCGAAAGGCGCATGAACTGAGACTGCAAGCATAAGTTTCACGAATGAGAAATGCCGGCGTCAGCCGGCATTTCTTTTAATCATACGACGCGCGCCGCAACTGCTTCTTGCTGGAAAGTTGTCGCTTGCCTTCCAGCCGCCTGCGCCTGGACGCCTGAGTTGGTTTGGTGGGGATTCGCTTTTTCTCCGGTTGCGCTGCGCGTCGGATCAACGCGGTAAGGCGCGCAAGAGCATCGGCGCGATTACGCTCCTGAGTGCGGTAGCGCTGTGCGGTGATACATAGCACGCCGTCTCGGCTGATGCGGTTACCCGCCAGTTTTCTCAACTTCTCCTTGACGGCATCGGGCAGCGACTTCGTAGCTGAAAGGTTGAAACGAAGTTCAGCCGCGGTGGCAACTTTGTTTACGTTCTGTCCGCCGGGACCCGAAGCGCGGACAAAGCGAAATTCAACTTCATCTCCGCCCAGGGCAATACGCGGCGTGATCCGGATGTCGGCGCTCAAAGCAGCGCCTCCTGCTCGGCAATATAGCCGAAATCAATTCCGTACTCCTTGCAATCCACCACTTTTTCAATCTGCCAGTTGAAATTCTCGCTCTGCGCAGCCGGTGCGGCAAGGTTCAGCAGCGGGCGGCGCTCATACGGCTGGCCATGGCGGTCCTGCAGCAGCATAACCACCGGCCGGAGGCG
>DASSOA010000117.1:0-4327 GCA_035701115.1 Gammaproteobacteria bacterium | reverse complement strand
GGGCCGGCGGCGGTTATGACCAGGGACTCGATATTGGCGAACCGCTGATTCAGTCCGGCTTCAGAATGATTGCGATGTCACGTTTCGGGTATCTGCGCACGCCGCTTCCGAAGGATGCATCGGCTGCGGTGCAGGCGGACGCGCATGCCTGGCTGCTTGATGCGCTCGGAATTGAGCGCGCAGTCATTGTTGGTGCATCCGCCGGTGCGCCGTCCGCGTTGCAGTTTGCAATTCGGCATCCCGAGCGCTGCCGGGCATTGATTCTCTTAGTACCTGTGGTATATGTGCCACGCCCCGGTGGCGGGCTTCCCGTCCGGATGCCGTCGCGCCTCTCGTTCCTGTTCGGTGCTGCGCTGCGATCCGATTTCCTGTTCTGGTCGTTGCTGCGAATCAGTCGCACACTGGCGTATCAGGCGCTGCTTGCAACGCCGGTACGCGATGTCGAAGCGGCGGGGCCGGCCGGCCGTAACTACATGAACATGATGGCTGATCACATCCTGCCCGTGTCGGCACGCCGGCGCGGCATGTTTAATGATCTGAAAGTGATCGCGACGCTGAAACCCGTTGATCTGGGCAGTATCAAGGTGCCGACGCTGACGATCAGTGCGGCCGACGACTTGTACGGCACCGGCGATGCCGCGCGCTATACTGCAGACCAGATTCCCGGAGCGCAGTTTGTGTCCTATCCGACCGGCGGCCACATGCTGGTGGGTGATCAGGAACAGGCGGCCGCGGCCATCAGCGCGTTTCTGAATGCAGCGGATCTCCACTGACCCCCTGTGACCCGCTTGGCATCCGCAAACGGTTGCGGCATGCTGGGCGCGCAATGGAAGGCAGCGGGAACGGAATCAAACAAAGGGGACTGACAATGGACGGACAGACTCGCCAGCCCTGGCTCATCATGAGCGACAGCCGCATTGGGCGGCTGCGCTATTTGGCATACAGCGTCACTGTTAACCTGCTGTTCCTGCTGCTGCTCGGATTGAGCATGTGGCTGATGTTTTCAGGACATGCGCTCTTCGGCGGTGTGTTTTACGTCATCGTCTCGCTGAGTTCCGCGATCTTTTCTTATGCCTTCTCGATCAGACGACTGCACGACATAAACGCCAGCGGTTGGTGGGCGTTGATAGCGGTTCCGATGCTGTTTTTCGGGATTGCCCACGGATTTGGATGGCGGCCGCACAACCTGATGTTGATAGCATTTGTCGTTGGCTATCTCGCATTACTGATTTACGCGTGCGTGTTGATATTCACGCCCGGGACGTCCGTCGCCAACCGTTTCGGGCCGCCACCGCCGCCGAATTCGGGTTGGGTGGTGGCCGGTGCGGTATCCGCACTGTCGCTTCCTTTTGTTGCCTGCGCCGCGGCAATCGTGATTCCGGCCTATCAGGTCAATGCGATCCGTTCCGAAGTCGAAGACGGTGTGCAAACCGGGTTTGCCGCACAGCACGCCATTCTGGACTACGTCGGCGCCCATCAGGCCTGGCCGGCCGATCTGAAAAGCGCGTTTCCGCAGGCGGCGCGCAGTCCGGTCAGCCGCTTTGTCAGCCAGATCGAATTGACGACCTGCACCGGTAATCGCTGCGGGCTGACCGTGTTCTTCGATGACGGCAATTCCGACCGCCGGATTCAGGGCCGCTCCCTGGAACTCTGGACCGAGGATGGCGGCAGCACCTGGCCATGCGGCCCGGGCCACGACAACCCGCTCAGCGCACTCTATCTGCCTCCGGCCTGCCGGGAGTCCGGTGCACCGTGACAGCCAGGGCGGGAGAAGCGCGCGATTTCTGCCCAAGTCCTCCCTTCAGCTGCCTGACCCAATCCACCGGTTATTGATCTCGATCAATGTCCCTTTCCGTCGGGGCGATAAGCTCACAATGAGGAGTATCGGGCCTTTGAAATGGCCCATGGCTTCGCCATTACTTTGCATTCCGGGATGAAACCAGCCCGGCCGGCCCGCGTTGACGGATCCAGCGCCATCAGGGAGAGGCGGGATGCCACGCCAGAACCACACCAATAATGTATCGAGGCTCAAACCGCGCAGTTGCGAAGACTGTGCGGTGCGCCATTTATGCCTGCCCGGCCTGCTCGATCCGGCGGATGTGCCCGCGTTCAACAAGATCGTCAAACGCACGGACGTGCTGCACAGGGGCGACTACCTCTATCGGGTAGACGAGCCGTTTACCGATCTGTTCGCCGTGTTTACCGGGTTTTTCAAGGCTTTCGTGGTTGACCGTCACGGCCGTGAACAGGTGACCGCGTTTCATTTTCCCGGCGAAGTGATGGGCGTCCATGCGCTGGCCACGCGGACATATCAATATCATACGATGTCGCTCAACACGGGAATGGCCTGCCGCATTCCTTTCGATGAATTCAGGGATTTGTCGCATAAATTCCACAAGCTGGACGATCGCCTGCATGACATCCTGAGTCGCGAGTTGATTCGTGCGCGGTTTTCCGCAGCAAACCTCACCGCGCTGCAAAAAGTGGCGACGCTGATGATGGGCATTTCACGCCGCTTTGAAGAGCGCGGCTATGCATCGCGGGAGTTTCTGCTGCCCATGTCCAATACCGACATTGCCAGCCGGCTGCGGCTGGTCCCTGAAACGGTAAGCCGCATCTTCACCCGGCTCGCGAAAATGAAGATTCTGGTGGTCGAAGACCGCCACGTTACCATTCTCGACATGGATCGGCTCGCGGTACTTTGCCCGCACAACATTTATCTGACAGACTACCATTCTGTAAAAAAACAGGCCTAGTGCCGGATAGCGATATGGAAGGTTTCTGGCAGCAGCACGGTCTGTGGTTCATTTTTTTCATGTTTTTCTTTCCGCGGCTGACGCTGCTGTTTTCCAGCGTGCCGTTCGGCGGACTGCTCTGGTGGCTGGGCTGGGTCTTCGCGCCGCGTCTGCTGGTCGCGATTCTGGCGACGACGAACTACTGGCAGACCAACACCATTCTCTGTGTGCTGACGTGGTTCTGGGCATTGAGCGGCGAAAGCATCGAAAAAACCGTTGTGGTCTACAAGAGGCCGCGGCATCGCCGATACCGCAACTACTGACTCCCGCGCTCAGGCAGGGCGCGGCGTTTTTGCGGCTCCCGCCCGGGCAATCCCGCTCATTTCACCCCGGCACGCGGCCAGCATGATTCCAGGTTCAATGAGCAGGTCAATCGCGAAGTGTGTGGCCACACAAGGCGCAAGACTCCGGCCGGACGCAACATAGATCGCTGCGAGTGCGAGTCCCAGTAATCCCGTCGCGATCGTGGCGCCCGCTGCCGCGCGCAGGTTGCGACCGAACAGTCCCCAGATGCCGTGCACCAGACCAAATGCCAATCCGGAAGCGAGAATCTGCGCCATTGTGCCCCAGCCATGCAGTTGCAGGCTGTTCATGAGCTGGCGGCGGAATACAGCCTCTTCGAGAATTCCAGCTGAAACCGCCACGGCCAGTGCCAGCAGCTTGAACCACGACACGCGCAGCATATGTTCGCGCACGGCCGGGAATCGGCGGCTGTGCCAGACGAATCCTGTTGTCACCGCCATTGCAAGCAACCAACCCCACTCGGAGCCGGCCCGGCCGGCAGTGAATCCCAATACCCTGATGAGCGCTGCCGGATTGAGTATGGCATTCAGCGCGACCACGCTGCCTTCGATGAGCGCGATGCCAGCCAGAATCCAGGCCGCCTTGCGATCTGCCACTGAAGTCGCAGTCATGACGTTCCCCCTTTGACCCGAACGGTTGATCTTCTATGAATCCAGTATGCCCGGCGGGCAATTGGCAGGACAGAGCAGCGTGTAATCCCGTTGATGTGACATCTATCACATACAGCCGGGCGGTGACGACGTCCGAAAATGGCGGGTTCGCGACGATCGGGCGCGGTACAGTGCGCGCCGCAAACCTGTTACTGTTAATCGAGACCAACGGGAGTCGGCCATGTTGAAGTCATTGTTGTGCGCTTTGCTGTTGTTGCCGGTTGCTGAATCGGCGCTGGCGATTACGCAGCCCGATTGTTCGGCTGCACATGCGATGACTTCGGTCGCCGCGCTCGATACGGAATATCAGGCAGCCGTCAAACGCAACGATTCCGCCGCGATGGATCGTCTGCTGGCAGACGACTTTGTGCTGGTGACGGGAAAGGGAACGGTGTATTCAAAGGCGGCACTGCTCGCCGATGCACGCGCTGCGCACACGCATTTCGAGCATCAGGAGGACAGCCGGCAGACGGTTCGGGTATGGGGCCACACCGCCGTGGTGACGGCGCTGCTGTGGCTCAAAGGCAATACCGACGGCAGACCGTTCGATTACCGGCTGTGGTTCAGCGATACCTATGT
>DASSOA010000116.1:0-3431 GCA_035701115.1 Gammaproteobacteria bacterium | reverse complement strand
TAACTGCGAAGCGGCGCGGTCGTACCTGAAGGGCCTGGAAACCGGCCAGCGCGTCGCGCACGTCGATCCCAACACCGGCGAGCGCTCCTACCTCGACGACAAGCAGCGCGCCGCCGAAACGGAACGCGCGAAAAAGCAGGTGGATTCCTGGTGCAAGGACGAACAAGAGTAAAAGCAGGATCGAGGATCGAGAGTAAATGTGCGGCGCGCTACGCGCGCCGGATACTTTTCCCTCAATCCTAACAGCTCGATCCTCAATCCTGCCTTTTTGCCGCCCGCGCCCGCCGCGCCTCCTTCGGATCAGCGACCAGCGGCCGGTAGATTTCCACCCGGTCACCGCCGTGCAGAACCGTGTCGGCGCTGGCAAGCTTGCCGAAGATGCCGACCTTGGCGGTGGCGAGATCGATTTCCGGGTGCAGCGTCGTAATGCCGGATGCCGACACCGCGCCAGCCAGCGTGGTCCCGGCCGGCACGTAAAGCGCCAGCAGTGTCTGGCGTTCCGGCAGCGCATAGACGATTTCGACGCGCAGCGCACGCTCAGCCATATTTCCGTTCCGCGCGCTTGATGAACGATTCGACGAAGGTGTTGGCAATATAATTGAACACCGGCCCCACCAGCTTTTCGAGCAGCCGGCTCGCGAATTCGTAATGCAGCCGGAACTCGATGCGGCAGCCGCGGCCGCTGAGATCGACGAAGCGCCAGGTGCCGTCCAGTTGCCGGAACGGTCCGTCGATCAGGCGGATTTCCATCAGCGACGGCGCCTGCTTCGCGTTTTCGGTGGTGAAGCTCTGGCGGATGCCGTGATAGGCGATCTTGATCGTCGCGCGGGTATGCTGCTCGTCGCGCGAGATGACATGGGTTCCACCACACCATGGCAGAAATTCCGGATAGTGTTCGACATCGTCCACCAGATCGAATATCTGCTGCGGCGAATAGCCGACCAGAACCGATTTCTCGACAACCGCCAATAGAGGATCTCCCGGAACAGGTCTGGCGCCGCTGCTACAATAGCCGGCGCAAACCATTATTCTAAAAGCTGATGAGCATCGCACAAAATAAAAAGGCATTCCACGACTATTTCATCGAGGAACGCTATGAAGCCGGAATAGCGCTTGAAGGCTGGGAGGTCAAGGCCATTCGGGCCGGACGCGTGCAACTGAAGGAATCGTACGTCATCGTGCGCAATGCCGAAATTTATCTGATCGGCTGCCACATCAGTCCGCTGGCAACCGCGTCGACCCATGTCAATCCCGATCCCACGCGCACGCGCAAGCTGTTGCTGCGGGCCGATGAAATCCGCAAGCTGATCGGCGCCGTCGACCGTGCCGGCTATACGCTGGTGCCGCTCGACATGCATTACACGCGCGGCCGCATCAAGCTCGAAATCGGACTCGCCAAAGGGAAAAAGCAGCACGACAAGCGCGAGACCGAAAAAAGGCGCGAATGGCAACGCGAGAAACAGCGTCTGCTCAAGATGCAGAAATAAGAATATCCGGTATCGCCGGCCTCTTCCTCACATCCGCCACATCTTTGCCACACACTCACGGCTCGCCCATATGACACGGCGAGCATAATCATTTCAGCAGATGCCGGTTCGGCTCTGCAGAACTGTGCCGGTCCGAAACATAGTTTCACGATAGTATCCGGACATGCTTGCCGTATCGTGAACGTACTTTTCAAAAACGACTGGCAGCCGGCCCGATATCCGAACATAAAAAAACAGCTTGGCGACATAAAAAAATCATATTGCCACGCGACGTTCACCGGCCTTTTTTCTAGCCTATACTTCGGGCAAGACCATTTTTAAATAGTGGATAGCGACTCTGATAGCGAATAAATACCGTACGCTTGCTTGAGTCACGATGCCGTTTCAACCACAGACCATGCAAACGCGATCAATGCTGGCGCCGATCTACGCAGAAGCCGGACTGATCGCATTATGACTCGACAAACCAATATCACTGGATACTGATTCGCCCATGACAAATCATCATTTGCAACTGCAGGACCTGGTCAATCGTCTCGGCAACCGCATGCGAACCGAAGTGCGGCAAGGGCACGGCACGGAGCGTTTGCAGCCCGTACACATGCAAGCGCTTAATTATCTGCAGCAATGCAATCGCTACAGCAACACGCCGCTGGCGCTGACCGAGTATCTCGGCCTGACGAAAGGTACGGTATCGCAAAGCCTTCTTCTGCTCCACCGCAAGGGCCTGATTGAGCGTTCGTCCGACCCCGTCGACAACCGCGTGGTGCGGCTGCGTCTGAGCGCGAAGGGAGAAAAGCTGCTGAAACAGCAGAACGCGGCATCGGAATGGAAGGCAACCACGAAAATCAACAACAAGAAGCTGGAAAGCACAGCCAATGTGCTGGGTGAACTGCTGCAGGCGCTCCAGGTCAGCCATGGCGCGCGGACCTTCGGTTCCTGCACGACCTGTCGCTACTTCAAGGGAAAAAACGGCAGTCCCAGCCGTTGCGGATTGACCGGGGAAAGACTTTACCGCAGCGATATCGGCAAAATCTGCCGCGAACATGCGGTCGCATAAGACGCTCCGATCGAAACACGCGACAAGCGGATGATTGCGCGAGGCGCATGAGATGTTGCGCGCCGCGCAATCCTCATGCGCTCGATCCCTGCTTCTCCAGTATTTCGATAACCGCCCGCGCCATACGATCACAGCCGGCGCATCCGCCCAGATCGGCCGTGACATCCTTGCCGGCTTTCAGCACGGCCGACAACGCATGATCGATGCGGTCGGCGGCGGCCGTTTCCCCGATATGGCGTAGCAGCATCACTGCCGAGAGAATCATCGCGGTGGGATTTGCGGCATCGGTGCCGGCCAGTTCCGGCGCGGTGCCGTGCACCGCTTCGAACATCGCGCAGTCGTCGCCGAAATTCGCGCCCGGCGCAACGCCCAGTCCGCCGACCAGTCCGGCCGCCAGGTCGGACACGATGTCGCCGTACAAGTTGGGCAGCAGCAGCCCGTCGAACTGCTCCGGATGGATCACCAGCTCCATGCACAGCGCGTCCACGACACGCTGGTTGACCTGAATGTCAGCGTAGTCGCGCGCGGCGTCCTGCGCCGCCTTCAGGAACAGGCCGTCGGTCATCTTCATCACATTGGCCTTGTGCACGATCGTCAGCTTGCGGCGCTTCAGCCGTCTCAGGTAGTCGAGCGCGAAGCGCGCAACGCGATCCGTCGCACGCCAGGTGATGATTTTGATCGCCTCGGCGGTGCCTTCGTCGATCATGCGTTCCATACCGGCGTAGAGATCCTCGCTGTTCTCGCGGAATATCAGCAGGTCGACCGCCTCGAAACGCGATGCGATGCCGGGGTAATTCTTCATCGGCCGCACGTTCACGTACAGTCCGAGCTCCTTGCGCAGCGCCACCGTCACACTGGGATAGGAGCGGCTTTCCGGCTCCGTG
>DASSOA010000115.1:0-3195 GCA_035701115.1 Gammaproteobacteria bacterium | reverse complement strand
CGCAGGATGTAACTGGCGGGATTGCTGGGATCCTGAATTATCGAGGCACGCAGGTCGAAATCAACCGTGATCGCAACGGAACCGTCCTTCTGCATGGTGAAGTTGATCGGTGCCGAAATCGTGGTGGGATCCCCGGTCGGGATGTAGAGCGAGTGCTCCGGCGTCGTTGCGGTGTCGGTAGAAAGAATAAGATATGAATCGGTGGTTCCCTGCTTGGCATCAATATCCAGCGAAATTGAGTGATAGTTGCCCGCAGCAAGCGTGCCATTATTCAACAGAAACACGGAGTTGCCTCCCTGTCCGTATTGAAACAGATCAATGGGAGTTGGGCTGGGGAATACAAAGTCCGTAGTGCCATTGTCGCCGGTGACGTGAATGGCGGTTACCGTGACGACAACGTCGACCACCGAGTCAACAGGCGCATCAGCAACATACACATCGAGTCCGGAACTGCTTCCGCCGCCGCCGCAACCTGAGAGTGAAAGCGTCGATAACAGAATCAGCAGGCAGGCAAGCGATTTGCGCATGGCGGCTCCAGAAAGGGGATATGACTGACAAATGCGGCGCCGCATTTGACGTGCGGCGCGGATCAGCGCGCCGCCAAGTTTACCGTGTACGGGGTGGAAGTCCCAGCATTATCGGCAGGAAAAAAAGAGGGGCCTCTTGTCAAAGGGGGAAAACAAGAGGCCCCGGACTCCCCCACGTTGCGTGAGGTTGCCATAACCAACTTTTACTGCGCCGGCCAAAGTGTTCAGTCCGACGCTCAAAACCAGTCCCGGCACGCAAAAAAGTCTAGCACAAAAACCGGGATATGTCGTTTAGATGATATATCACCTTGAACAACCGATGTGACCGCTGTCCCGGTACTTGGTTCAGCCATCAAGAAGATATTTTTTCTTCAGGCAGGCAGGGCGGCCCCGGCCGGCAGGAAGGGCAACAGGAGGCCGCTACCGAACGCTTCGGCCAGGCGCGTAATGTCCCGGTCCAGGCGGCGGTCGCCCACGTATGGAGGAATTAGCTCCCGGATGGCCGCCTGCACCGGCTCCAGTTCGGGGGTGGTCCGCAGCGGTCGCTGGGCATCAATGGCCGTTGCCGAGGCCAGCGCCTCCACCGCGAGGATATGGTCGAGGTTGTCCAGAATCCGGAGCAGCTTGAGTCCGGCCCACGGCGCCATGCTGACATGGTCTTCCTGCCCGGCGGAGGTGGGGACGGTATCGGCGGACGCCGGATGGGCCAGGGTCTTGTTTTCCGAGGTCAGCGCGGCCGCGGTGACATGGGCCAGCATGTAACCCGACTCGACACCGGGTTCGCGGGCGAGGAACAGTTCCAGGCGCGGGTTGATTTTCTTCAGCAGCAGGTCGGTGCGGCGTTCGGAGATGTTGCCGAGTTCGGTTGCTGCAATGGCCATGAAATCGGACACAAATGCCAGCGGTTCGGCGTGAAAATTGCCACCCGAAAGGACGTCGTCGCCGAAGATCAGCGGATTGTCGGAGACGCTGTTGCATTCGCGGGCGAGCACGGAGGCCGCGTGCATGACAGTATCCCAGGCCGCGCCGAAGACCTGCGGCATGCAGCGCAGCGCGTACGGGTCCTGAACTCGGTCGCAACCCTGGTGCGCCTGCCAGATGTCGCTGCCGGAGAGCAGACGGCGGAACAGTTCCGAAACGCGCATCTGGCCTTCCATGTTCCGGACCGCATGAATCCGCGCGTCGAACGGGCTGTAGCTGCCGGCCATGGCTTCCACCGTTAGCGCGCCGATCACGATGGATGAAAGCAATGCGGTCCTCGCACGCAGCCAGCCCTCGATGGCAAGCGCCGCCGAGAGTTGCGTGCCATTCAAAAGTGCCAGCCCTTCCTTCGCTTCCAGCTGCACCGGTTTCTGACCGGCGAGTTCCAGTACTTCGGCGCCTTGAACCAGCTTGCCTTCAAAAAGCGCTTCGCCTTCGCCGATCAGGGCCAAGGCAAGATGCGCGAGCGGCGCCAGGTCACCGGATGCACCGACCGACCCCTTGGCCGGAATGACCGGAATGACGTCGTGATTGAGCAGCGCGAGCAGCGTGTCAACGACTTCGGAACGGATACCTGAATTGCCGATGGCCAGACTGTTGGCCTTGAGCAGCATGATGCGCCGCACCACGGCGGCGGGAAGCGGCTCGCCCACGCCACAGGCATGGCTGCGCACCAGGTTGTATTGCAGCTGGATCAACTTGTCGCGCGAGATGTGCTTGCGCGCGAGCGCACCGAAACCCGTATTGATGCCATAGCAAACCCGCTCTGTCTCGATCACCTTCCGCACGGTGTCCACGCTGGCCTGCATCTGACGGCGGGCGGTATCCGAGAGCGCGACCTGGGGGCGGTTCGGTTCGAAACCAGCCAGGATTTTGAGATCGAGGTCCGCTCCGGTGAGCTGCAGGGTTGCGGTCATGCACGTTTTCCTTTGAAAAACAGCGCGGTGGGTTTCAAACCGCCCAGCTGGTAAGTGAGAAATTCGGGTGCGGGCAGATTCCAGACACTGAAATCGGCGTGGTGGCCCGGCGACAGGCCGCCGATTTTACCCGAGCGCCCCAGTGCTTTCGCAGCATTGCGGGTAACGCCGAGCAGGATTTCGGAGGGCGTCATGCCGAACAGGATGCCGGCCATGTGCATAGCCGCGAGCAGGCTCGCGACCGGTGCCGAACCCGGATTGAGATCGGTCGCGACCGCCATCGGTACCCGGTGCTTGCGCAGCAGTTCAACGGGTGGTTTGTGCGTTTCGCGCAGGAAATAGAATGCGGCCGGTAGCAATACCGCCACCGTGCCGTGCATCGCCATCGCCGCGATGTCTGTTTCATTGCTGTATTCGAGATGATCGCAGGACAGGGCGCCGGATTCGGCGGCGAGCGTGGTCGCACCCATGTTGGACAACTGGTCGCTGTGCGCGCGCACTTGCAGTCCCAGGTTGCGCGCACGCTCGAACAGACGTTGCAGATCGTCCGTCCCAAACGCGATGTGTTCGACAAAAATGTCCACCGTGTCGGCGAGTTTTTCCGCCGCAATCGCCGGCAGCATTTTTTCGATTACTTCGTCGAGATAGTCTTCGCGGCTGCGGTCCTTCGGGATCGCGTGCGCGCCGAGAAAGGTCGCGGCGATATCCATGTCAATGTGACGGCGCAGACTGCGGATCGCGCGCAGCATCTTTAATTCGGTTTCGGTGTC